>JAGARY010000419.1 GCA_017622055.1 Treponema sp.
ATTTACGAGATTTTGAAGAAACAATTAAAACAAAACAACAATCTGGAACTTCTTCAATTGATGCGGCTATGGCAGAATTTAATTCTTGGAAACAACAAATTCGAACTCAATTTGATGAATCTGCAAATCTTTATTCAGATGAATTAGGTTCTTTCAAACTTTCTTCTCAAAGTTTAATGGAAGATGCAAATCAAAAGTTGTTGCAAAATCTTGCTACTTATGAAGCAAAAGTAATGGAACGCCACGATGAAATTGAAGATTCTATTACACAGTTGCAAAATAAAACAGAAACTTCTATTGCAGAATACGAAGAAAAAGCTCAAAAAATTGTTTTGCAAATTCAAAATGTTTGTAATGATTTAATTGAAAAATCAAAATCACAAGTTCAAAATCAAAACGAACTTTCTGCACAACAAATTGAAGAATTCAAAAAAGAACTTACATTGGCTTCTGAAGCGTCAAAAGCGGAACAGTCAAAATTTATTCTTAGAATCCAAAATGACGCAAATGATATGCAAACTCGTATGAGTGAATTAAATAATGAATTGATTAAGGTGGAATCAAATATTCAAAGTTTTGAAAAAGCAGATAATATGCGAAAACAACTTGAATTAAATATTCAAACTTTGAACCAAGAATTTGCAAAAATCAGTGAGTATAGCAAAAATGCTTCGGCTTTAAGTACACAATTTGCTAGTGTTGCCAAAATGAATGATGAATTGCGTGCTCACATCAATTCTTTGGATATTCAAAAAGGTCGCGTTACTTCTTTAGAGCAAGAATATAGCAAATTGATTGCTTTCTCAAACACAATTGCGGAACGTCAAAAATCCTTGTCTACAACTTCCGACGATTTGCAGTCAATGGAAGTTACTGTAAGAAATTACAATGACCAGTTGGAACATATTAGTCAGCAATTTGAATCTTTAAATAAAAAAGATGAAACTCTTGAACGAATTAAAAAAGATGTTAATAATTCTTACGAACAATTAACAGAAATTGAAAAGCGCATTACAGATTGTAATAGACAAGTTGTTTCAATGCCAAATGAAATAAGAGATGTTCAAGCAAACATTGACCGATTGCTAAAAAATGTTCCAAAAATTACAGATGCAATTGCAAAACTAGATAAGCTTGATGAAATTATGAAAACAACGGAAGACAGAATTGCTTCGTTAAATTCTGCTCAAAACGGATTTAAAACAGCCGAAATGGATTTACAAAATCTTAGACGAGATGTTGACGAAAAATTTGGTGTTTTACGAAAAATTACCCAAAGTGAGTTAACTCAAAAACCTGTAGATGTAAATTCAGCTATAACACCAACAGATATTGATGTTATTAAAAAATTAAAAAGAAACGGTTGGCGCAACGAAGAAATTGCAAAAAAATTAAATCGTTCTCTTACAGAAATTGATTAGCTTTGCAAATTAATGCTGACGAATAGTTTTTTTGAGATGAATTGCAAAAATGAACTTCTAAAAGACTATTTTGCGGAAGACACAACTCGAACCTATTCTGTAAGTTTGTTTTTTGATGAAAAATCTACGGCTGAACTTTCAAATTTTATTTTGCAAGTTGCCCAAATTACAAAAAATGATTATGTGGTTAAAAATAATATTCCACCACATATAACAATTGGAATGTTTAAGGCTACAAAAAATCAAGAAGGGCAACTTGTAGAAATTATTAAAAAAATTAATTCTGATTTTCAACCTATTTTTGAAAAAAAAGAAAATGTTCTATGTTTTGAAAAACTTGGCACATTAAAAAACAAAATTGCTTTTTTGTCTTTTGCAACCAACCAATCAATAGTTTTTTCTCTTAATCAAAAGTTGCATAACTTTTTAATGCCAGATTTTCCTTCCGCTTGTAATAATATGTATTTGCCCCAAGTTTTTTTTCCTCATTGCACAATCGCCACAGGGCTTTCAAAAACTCAACTTGCACTTTTACAGGACGCTCAAAATAAAAATCTAATAAAAATCCCAAAATCAGTTCAGGTTGCAAAAATCTCCTTGGCAATTCGTCACCCTTACCAAGAAGTTTTTTAGTTGGGCGTTCCAGAAAATAGCATTCGCTATTTTCTGTCGGCAGTTCCGAGGCTCGGTTGCCCTCGGCCCCAAGGGGCTGCCTTCGGCACCTCTTCATTGCCTAACGCAAAGCTATGCTTTAAAGATTTTTACTGTAACTCCGCCTTCACATCCTTCTACAGTTGAACGCAAAGCAGAAGTTTCCCAATCTTTTAACACTTCACTATCTGTAACAATTGAGGGTTTCCACGAATCCCCAGAAACGTTATTTTCTACAAAAACTTTGCATTTTTTGCCTTCAAAATCAACACCTTCAATCATATATCTAGCCGATAGAGAATTTGTTCCATCATTTTTGTATCGTTGAGTATCAACGGAGGAACCAATAATTTCACCATTAAAAAAATCACCTTTGGCTTTTCCTGTAAAAGGCACCATTACAACAGTTTGAGAGTGTCCTTCAACAGAAACGGCATCTAAACATTTTACATCGATAGTTAATAATAATTGTTCCATAAAAAATCCTAATTTATTTTAAATCAATTTTTTCAAATTCTACTTTTTGATTTTTTTCATCTATTTTTAAAAGACCAATTTCTTGATGATATGTAAATGAAGTAATTGTTTCTTGATAAAATGTTCCTAAATTTGTTGTTTCATTTCTGTGAATGTGACCACTCAAAACAATCTTTGCTTTGCTTTTTTGAAATAACGAAATTAATTCGTTTCGTTCATAAGTATCACTTAAACAAAACAAAAGTGTTGATGTATATAATGGATAATGTGAACAAATAATTTTTGGTTTTGAATCTTTTTGCATTTCTTTTTTAAGATGATTCAATTGATTTTTTCCAATTGTTCCAGTTCCTGTGTCCAAAAAGTAATAACTAAAATTTGAAGTTTCAAATTTATAAAAGGAAGTGTGTGGATAACAATTATTTTTCCAATTGTCCCATCCCGAAAAATAGCAATCATGATTTCCAATTATGTTATAAGTTTTTAGATTGTATTTATTTTCCAAAGTTTGAATAAAATCATCATATTGTTCAAATTCTTCTGTGCTGGCGGTGTCTGTTAAATCTCCTAGGGCAATTGCAAATGCTGGATAATCAGAAGTTTCTTTAATTTTATCTAAATAATCATAAAGTTTTTGGTATGGAGGTGTTTTTGTTTTTACTCCAAAATGTGTGTCAGAAAAAATCAAAATATTATATTTTAGTTTTTCTTGAACTGGATTATCTTCCAAAAAAGTAATTCCTTCTTTTGTTCGTTCGTTTACTGAGGCGCCTGTGTAAAATAAATTATCAGAACCGTATTTGCAGGAATTAAAAAGTGTGAATGCAATGAGAAAAATTATATTAATAAGAGTATTCTTTTTATTTTTCAAAATTTCCTCCTAGTTTATATTAAATTGTAAAAAAGTATTAACAGAAACTTCTGAGTGATAAGGAGAAACTGTAAAAAAATCTATGTAAGTGGCAGAAATTGTACCGCCTAATGAAAATTCCTTAATTATATTATATTTTAATCCTGTAGAAAAAATTAAGGAGCAAAAAAGATAGTGATTAAAAAATGATGCTGTTTCTATGTGGAAAAATGTTTCAAATGTTTTTGATAATGCCCAATCAAAATATAGACCAAATTCATAAGAAAAGTTTGGAATGTGAAAATTAGTAAATTTTATTATAGAATCTTTAAGTAAAAATGATGTATTCATTGAAAATTTAAATATGTCTTTTGGTTTTACTGAAAAAATAAAACCAAAAACAAAATTGTTTTCAGAAAAATTTAAAGAATCTGAATAATTGTATGTTAATGCAAGCATTAATTTCATTTTATTTATAATGTTGGGCCCATAAGCAGCTTGAATTGTAAAATCAGAATTTTGATTTACTAATTGA
>JAGARY010000033.1 GCA_017622055.1 Treponema sp.
ATTGCAACGAAACAATAAAAGAAAACCTATAGATTATCCTTGTAATTTTACTTCTATCAAAAAAGAAGAAATTAATAAAAAATCAGAAATTACATTTATTTTTAGTAATAATTATCACCAAGGAAAATTAATTAACATTTCTGGTGGTGGATGTTGTTTTAAAACTTCTTTACCAATTAAAGAAAATCAAAAATTAGGAATTACAATTCCATTACTTGATTTAACATCACCAATAGTTGGATTAATTAAAAAAACTCGAAAAATGCCAGACGGAACATTTGCTTTACATATTCAATTCATAAAGTTTTCTACAAAAGAACAGAATAAAATCCTTGCATTTATATACGGATTTGATTTATAATGTTATACAATAATTTTATAAAAAAATGTGATTAGTTAGAAAAACAACTTTAGGATTTTTTTATATGAAGGTTTTGCAATTAAAAGAACTACAACGTGAAGAAGGTCAAATTTTTTATCTAAGAAAATATACTTGCATTATTGTGTTGGAACTTCCTACAGGAGTAGAAAACGCAGAAATAAAATTTAGTATTGAAACAAGTCCTTTTGGAACAAAAAACTTTGAACTTTCTATTTTAACAGATATCAACTATCCTCTTTTGTCAGTTAGACGTGCAATTTTAGAGTATTTACTTGTTGAAGAACAAGAAGGCAGATTACCTTGTTAGAATTTACAACAAAAACAAGTGAAGAAACAATTGAATTAGGTTTCAAAATTGGTCAAAAATTAAAAAAAGGAAATATTATTGCAATGCAGGGCACTTTAGCTGCTGGAAAAACTACAATAACAAAAGGCATTGCAAAAGCTTTAGAAATTACAGATACAATTACAAGTCCTACTTTTTGTTTAATTAGCGAATATTACGGAAAAATGCCTTTATATCACATGGATGTTTATAGACTTGAAGGTTCAGAAGATTTTGAAAACCTTGGAACAGAAGACATGCTTTATGGTGATGGAGTTTGCATTATTGAATGGAGTGAAAAAATTATGGATTCACTTCCAAAAGAAACAATTATTATAAATATTCAACCACAAGACGACGGTTCAAGAAAAATTCAAATTTCTAATTGGAATAATGATCCAATTAATTAATTTTTAACAATATAGAAATAAAAGGAAAAATAAATTGAAAGCATTAGTTATAGATTGTGCAATTTCTAAATTATCTATTGCAGCAAAAAATGAAGATAAAGTTTGTGTAACTTCCTATGATATTGGAATGAAACAATCTGAAATTTTAGTTTCTGCAATTGATTATGTTTTGAAAACTGTAGATTTAACTACCGCTCAACTAAATTACACAGCAATAACAATTGGCCCTGGCAGTTTTACAGGATTAAGACTTGGAATTTCTGCATTAAAAGCTATTCAATTGGCATATAATGTGCCAGTTTATGGGATTTCAACTTTAGAATCTTACAGATATTCTTTAGAAAATGTTTTTGATTTGCCAATTATTTCTGCAATTGACGCTCACAAAGATTGTTTTTACGCAACAATTACAAATAAAAATGAAGTTTTACTAGAAGAAGGCGATCATCCTGTAGAAAAAATTATACAGGCTGTTAGTTCTTTAGATAAAATGTTGATTGTGGGACCAGATTCTCAAAAATTAAAAGAAATTATTGCTAAAGAAAATGATAAAATCAAAATATTTATTCAGAATTACCAGCCAATTTCTGTAGAAAGTTTGTTTTATATTTCTGAAGAAAAAATCAAAAAAAATGATCCGCCAATGGAAGATTATGACGGACCAGTTTATTTGCGTGCTAGCGAAGCAGAAATCAAATTAAACAATTAGAGAATTAATTTCTTCCCCTACTTTTTAATTAATTTTGATAAAGCACTAACTGCATTAATTCCAACTTGGTTATTGCTTTGTTCAACAGCTGCCGCTTTATTTTCTTTTTGAATAGCTTCAAAAACTTCTTGTCTAAAAACTTTTATACTTTTTGGAGCTTCAACACCAATTTTCACTTGTTCACCGTGAATATCAATAATAGTAATTGTGATGTCGTCTCCAATTTGAATTTTTTCATCAATTTTTCTAGAAAGGATAAGCATTATTGCCCTCCTTTTTGATTCAAAACATCTACAATTCTTACTTTTGTACTCCA
>JAGARY010000034.1 GCA_017622055.1 Treponema sp.
AATCAATTTTTCTTTCCAAAATTTGTTTTTGATTATCAGATTGGAAAAACCAAGTAATAAATTCTGTAGCACCAACAACATTTTTTGCTTTTTTATAAATTCCAAGCATTGTGTAAGAATCTTCTATAGGAATTACATCATCCTGACAAACCCAGCGATAATCAATTTGTAAATCTTGATTTTTAATTGCTTTTAATAAAACATCACTAGTTGTGTAAGCAAATAAAGTTCTATCAGAAGTAACTTGTCTATAATAAGGCATGAACAAATATTTATACGCAAATTCTTCTTCTATTTGTGGAGAAGTATTTTCAGTTCTAATCCAATCACGCATAAAATCAATTGATTTTTGAAGATTTTCTTCATTCCATTCAAGTTGATTTTTTCCTTCATAAATATCTGCATTGTATAATTTTGCGGCTAAATACAAAAATCCTTCGTTTGAAAGTGGTGTAAATCCAATTTTTGAATAAACGCCGTTTTTGTTTTTTACATTATATTCACTTGCAATTTTTCGAATTTGTTCTAGAGTTATTGTGTAATTTTCAGAAATTAAATCTTTGTTTTTTGTTGAAAAAATGATTGCTGGCAAATTAAAACTTACAGGAAGCAAATATTGAGTTTTTCTAACTTTTCCAGATTCCAACAACTGTGGATAAAAATCTGTTGAAGCAATAGATTTTCTGTCAAAAAGTGAATCTATTTGTTTAAAATAGCGAGTTGTATTTTCATTCCTTAGCCAAGAACCAATAATAATATCTGGAACAATTTCATCTTTTGCAGGTGGCAAAGAAAGGGCTGGATTTTCTTTATATACTAAAATTGCACTTTTATCTTTGTGAGTTTTATTAAAAAGTTCAATGTATTGAGAAAATTCAGGACAATCAGTCCAAATAACTAATCGTTGTTCCTGAGTTTTCTCATCACAAGCAACTAAAAAAAGAGAAAAAAATAACATTGTCAAAGACAAAAACAAATTTTTCATTCTTTTTAGCAAAACAAACTTTTTCAAGCGTAAAAACTCCTACATTGACTCTGCAATTTCATAAATATCTTTGTAAACTTCTTCAATTTTTTCTTCATCAATACTAGAAAAAGCAACTCTTAAAGTGTTTGCATCAATTTGAATAATTCCAATGCCTTTTTCTCTTAAAAGTTTTTTTCTAATATCTTCTGCATTTCCAGATTTTACATTAAAACTCATAAAATAACCAGAATTAAAAGGCAAAGGTTCCAAAACAGAAGACTTATTATTTTTTACAAATGCTTTTACAACATCATATCTTCTTTTTAGCATTTTTCTTAATTCTAATTTTTGAGCATTATGAGCTTCGTCGTTCAACGCTTTCATTACCAAAGTTTGTGCTGGTGTTGAAGAACAAGAAACAGAAGAACGAATTGCAGACATAAATTTTGTAGTTAATGCTGTGTATTGTTCGTCAGAAAGTCCTTTTGAAGCAAAAGTTACAAAACCAGCACGGAATCCCCAAGCAAAATCTTCTTTTGTAGGACCGTCTGCTTTAATTGCCAAAACATTTTCGTGTAAATCTGCAAGGTAAGCAAACAAAGATTGACTTTCAATATCATCTTCATAATTTAATCCAAAATAAGCATCATCACAAAGAACCAAAACTTTAGCACCAGAATCTGCCACATCTTTTACAATTCTAACAAGTTCTTTTGCTTCAGAAACAGTTGGGCTGTATCCCGATGGATTTTGTGGGAAGTTCAAAATTACACGAACTGAACCATATTTTTTTGCTTCTTCTTTCATAGCTTTTTCTAAAGAAGAAAGTGAAAATCCATTTTTATCAAAACATTGGAACTGATGGAATTCTGCACCACGACGAGCAGCAGCAATCAATTCGTAATTATCCCAACAAGGATTTGGTGCCAACAAAGGTTTTTCCACATCAACAAACAAATCTGCCACATAAGACAAAACAGCAGTCAATCCAGGAACCATAATTGGCAACGAAAAGTTTTTATTTTTTAATGAAGGATTTTTTTCTATAATTTTTTCTTTCCACAATTTTCTTAAATCAGGATGACCAGCAGTTTTTGCATAAGCAACAGTTTCTCTTGAATTAAAATTAGGCATATTCTTTTTGTAAGAATCTAATTCAATTGGAGAACCGTTTGCAACTGCCATACCAATTGTACCGTTTGCTAAATAAGCATCTGTGGCAGCTTCCCCACCTTGAGAAATAATTCCGTTTGGAAAATAAAGACGCTTTCCTAAATCTGACATAAGAGCGTCTACAACTGAACCTGATAATGTGTCGTTTAATTCTTTTGCTAATGGATTAATCATAATGACTATATTATTCATAAACTAAAGAAAATTGTCAATGATTATGCAATTTTTTTATAAATTTTTGTATATTTATGCAATTTCACAATCTTAAAATACATAAATTGCAAAAACAGGTTTTCCCATTATAAAACACATCCAAAAGACTTAAAAAATTCTAATAGATTAATATAGAAAAAAACGATACAATATGTCATATTTTTTATTATTGAGAGGCTCTTAAATGGGTGGTTTTTTTGGTGTTGCATCAAAGTCAGATTGTTCATTAGACTTATTTTTTGGCGTAGATTACCATTCACATCTTGGAACAAGACGTGGTGGAATTGCAGTTTATGGAGATAACGGAAAATTCAATCGTTCAATTCATAATATTCAGAATTCTCCGTTCAGAACAAAATTTGAAAAAGACATTGAAGAACTTAGAGGAAAAATTGGAATTGGTTGTATTAGTGATTTTGAACCACAACCACTTTTAGTTCACTCTCACTTAGGCGATTTTGCCATTACAACAGTTGGAAACGTATCTAACAAAGACGAATTAGTAAAAGAAATTTTAGACAGTGGCTACACTCACTTCCTAGAAATGAGCGGTGGCGACATAAACCAAACAGAATTAATTGTAGCACTCATAAATCACGAAAAATCAATTCTTGAAGGCTTAAAATTTGTTCAAGAAAAAATAAAAGGTTCAATGTCCATTCTTTTGCTCACTTCAGAAGGAATTTACGCAGCAAGAGATAAATTCGGCCGCACACCAATCCAAATTGGCTACAAAGAAGGAGCCTACTGCGCCTCTTTCGAAAACTTTGCCTACATAAACCTAGGTTACTCAGACTTCCACGAATTAGGGCCAGCAGAAATTGTTTTCATCACAGCCGACGGAATAAAAACATTACAACAGCCACAAAAAGAAATGAAAATCTGTACATTCTTGTGGATTTACTACGGCTACCCAACAGCCACATACGAAGGCGTAAACGTAGAAACAATGCGCTACAACTGTGGTCGTTTCCTTGCTCGCCGAGACAAAGGAACCGTAAATCCAGATAGCGTTTCGGGCATTCCAGACAGTGGCGTTGCACACGCAGTTGGCTATTCAAACGAATCAGGAATTCCATATTCTCGCCCATTCATCAAATACACACCAACTTGGCCACGTTCCTTTATGCCAGCAAGCCAAGAACAACGCAACCTAATTGCCCACATGAAGCTTATTCCTGTAAAACCATTAATTAAAGGCAAAAAGATTCTTCTTATTGACGACTCAATTGTTCGCGGAACACAACTTAGAGAAACAACAGAATTCTTATACAAATCAGGAGCCGAAGAAGTTCATATTCGCCCAGCATGTCCTCCACTTGTTTTTGGATGTAAATATTTGAATTTTAGCCGCTCAAAATCAGAATTAGATTTAATTACAAGACAAGTTATTCATCAATTTGAAGGAGAAAACGTAAGCAAAGAAGTTCTTCAAAAATATTGCGACCCAGACACACAGGAATACGCAAACATGGTAGAAGAAATTCGCAAACAGCTCCACTTTACTTCCCTTCGCTTCCATCGCCTAGACGATATGTTAGACAGCACAGGTTTAGATCATTCAAAATTGTGTACATATTGTTGGAACGGAAAAGAATAGAATTTATAAAAGGGTGTTCCCTGCCATTCGCAAGTTTTTTTCACAAAGTTCAAAAACTTGCTGGCAGGTCGCTATGTCCGCCCTTCCGCTTTCGCTTCATAAAACAGAAAATGCTTCGCATTTTCTGTTTTACAAGGGGCTCCCAGCGCTAACACAAAACTCCCTAAAACTTATACACAAAAGATTCCGCTGGAATCAATTCTGCAGAATAAAGATTTACAGGTGCAGGATTAAATGCGTACAAATATCTTAATTCAAGAATTTTTCCTTCAACTTTTGGAATAGAAACTTCAACAGAATTATTAGACTTTAATTTTGCCTTTGTTTCAACAAAATCAACTTTTCCATCTTTTTCAAACAAAACTGTAAACCCAAAAATTGCTTTTCCTTTTTTACAAAGATTTGCAGCTTTACCTTTTACTGCAAAGGCTTTTAATTCAGAATTAAAACAATTATATTTTACAATCCAAGATTTTTTGCAAGTTTCCAAAGAATCAAAAGCAGGAGCTGGAGAATAATTTTTTTCATAAGCAATACGCAACGCTTCTTTTGCTGCTCTTGTTCCAACAGTCAATTTTTTTTCTGGATGCAAATCATTCCATTCACCAGCGTCCAAACAAACTGCACAACCAACATTTTCTAATTCTCTAGTCAAATTGCATTGTGTCATGCGAAGTTCTGCCCAACCATCACTAACCGCAGATTTTCCTTCATCAAATCCATCGCACCAGTTTGGAAGCTGCACAACAATAAATGGAAAATCTTTTTTAGAATAAGCAAATTTTTGACGCCACAAAGCAATCATATTTTTTAAGAAATCACCATAAACATTCCATCTACCACCGTCAGATTCACCTTGATACCATAAAGCGCCTCTTACACTGTGATTAAAACATGGAGCTAACATTCCATTGTACAATGCAGTAGGAAGCCATTCAAAAAAGATTCCTTCTGGAGAATTTTCAACTTTACATCCAATTTTGCAACGCCAAGTTCCAGAAATATCAATTAACACACCATCTTTTGGCATATCTATTTTTTTTGCAGGAATTTCTACGTTTCTTGTGGCAACAGGCCAAATTTTTACGTCGTCAGTAAAAATGTAATATGGCTTTTCTTGGTAAAATCTAACTTTTCCCCAACTTCCATTTTTTTGAACTCTTAAAGTAATTGTGTTTTCACCTTCTTTTAAAGTTCCAGCGGGAATAACGTATCTTCTTGGAGGATAACTATATGGAGTTTCTCCAACAAAAGTTCCATTAATATAAACTTTATCTGCATCAACAATTGTTCCAAGCCAAATCCAAGATTTTTTTGAGTTAAGTTTTTCTACTTGAGTAGCAGTTAAGTTTACAGATTTTTTAAGCCAAACAATTCCAGCAGAGTCCAATTCATCAATAAAACCAGGAATTGTACAAGATGACCAATCATTATTAATAGAAGAAACTGGAAGTTCTTGCCAATTTTCTTTTAAACCTAAATCACTATCAAGAATCTTTTGAGCCCATTCACCTTGAGCTTTTGCAACACTTGCTTTTTTGTCTTCAATATTTTTTGGATCTTCATAAATTTTTAAACTAGACAAAAAATCTTCTTGATTCATTTTTTCCAAAACTTCTTTGTTTACCCAAGAATTAATTGGAGAACCACCTTGTGCAGGATTAATAATTCCAACTGGCACGCCTAAATCGCTTTGGAGTTTTTTTGCAAAAAAGTAACTTGTTCCAGCCATATTTGCAAGATGCTCTGGACAAGCACAATTCCACTGAGGATTTTCTACAGAATCTTTTTCGCCATCAAAAGCATAAGTAATTGGAACTGTAATAATTCTAATATTTTGGTTTGCAGGAAGTTCAAATTCTTCTCTGTACGAAAAATACATTCTAGACATTGGAAGTTGAGCATTAGACTGCCCCGAACTTACCCAAACTTCACCAACGTACACATCTTTAAATAACGCTTCGTCGCTTCCAGAAGAAATTTTTAATTCAAAAGGACCACCAGCATCTCCAACTTCAAATTCAATTTTCCAATTTCCCTCTGCATCACAAGTCGAAGAAAAATCAGCATTTCTAAAATTTAATTTTACTTGGGAATTAGAATCTGCTGTTCCAAAAGCACAGTTTTTCATTCCACGTTGCAAAACCATGCCATTTGCATAAAGTCCTTTTACTTTTAAGCTCATTTTATAACCTCATTTTAAACTGATATACTAGTATTTTACCATTATATAACTTTTATTTACAATGTCCAATCTTTTGAAAAATCTTCATACTTAAACCAATCAAAATCAGCATAAAAATCTTTCTTTGTAAAATCGCCACCAGAAACCGCAAACATACCAATCACAGTTCCAACAAATCCGCCAGCTTTTTCCACACTCAAAATTGAAGCATCAATATTTTCTGCCAAAGTTGTAAGATTTTTGTCATCATTACCATATTCAAATCTGATGCTTTGTTTTTCTGCAACAACTTTTAAAATTCCACAAACTTCTTTTGTTCCACCAGTGTAAACATCTTCGGCAAGCAATTCTTCATTTTCACCAGCACATTTTATCAACTGAATGCGAACAATTTTTCCAGTTAATTTAAACTGAACTTTATAGTAGAATTTTTCATTTTGAAAACAAATTAAACCAGCACTATCATTATCATTATTAAAGTTAGCGCACAACTTTGCATAGGCTTTAAAACTAAATGAAGTTTGGCGTCTTGCAATAAAACTTACATTGTCCCCATCAAAATCAGAACCACCATAAAGTCTTAAGTTGCCAAGATTTTCTGTGCAATTAATATAGTTTTTATCAATTTTGCGCAAACCAAGCCAGTACATATCAAGATTTTCTGAATTAAAATCGTCTTCTTTTGGGAAATTCACAGCATTTTTATCGCCAATTTCTCTTTTAGAAACGTTTCCTTCTATTGCATAAGCATTTTCAACAAGCCCAGTTTGCCAACTTGCCACAGGCCATCCATCTTCCCATTTTACAGGAACAAGGAAAGTTTCACGGCCCATATTACAACAACGATTTTCACCTTGCCCATAAGGACGACTTGCCAAACAAACCATCCACCAGCGATTGTTGTTATCACAGAATAAATCTGCGTGACCAACATAAACTACACCCGCAGTTTTTCCCAAATGTCTGTGAGTTAAAATTGGATTTGATTTTTTTCCTTCCCATTCGCCGTCAATAGTTGCACATCTTGCAACACAAACTGCGTGATCTGGTCCTGTTCCACCTTCTGCATGAAGCAAATAATACATTCCGTCAATTTTGTAGATATGAGGACCTTCTGGCCAAACACAATCTTTTAATGCACCACGCCAAATGCCTTTTGAATCTCCAAGCAATTTTCCAGTGTTAATATCAATTTGTTGAATCCAAATTTCCCAGTTTCCGTTATATTTACAACCTTCTGGAGCAGGTCTTGTTCCAATATACCAAACAGTTCCGTCATCATCAAAAAACAAACTTGGGTCAATTCCTTCTGCACCTTCAATTACAATTGGATCTGACCAAGGGCCTTCAGGCTTGTCTGCTGTAACAAAAAAGTTTCCAATTCTATCAACTTGCGTACAAATACAATAGAATTTTCCATTATTATAACGAATTGTTGGAGCAAAAAGACCTCTAGAAACTCCTTGCCCGCTAAAATTCAATTGAGAATCTCTGTCAATAATATTGCCAATTTGAGTCCATTCACAACAATCAGAACTTTCAAAAATAGGAAGTCCTGGGAAATACGAAAATGATGAATTTACAAGATAAAATTTTCCATTTGCCACACAAACAGATGGATCTGGGTAAAAACCAGATAAGATTGGATTAATAATTTTCTTACTCATAATATCATTGTATCAGCAATTTTTAATTTTTAAATAGTATTTTTTCACTATTTTACAGTATAATTGTCTAAAACAATAAGGAATCATGTATGGCAAAACAACGAATTGATAAACTTCTTTCACACCAAGGATTTGGAACTAGAAAAGATATTAAAAAATTGCTTCGG
>JAGARY010000420.1 GCA_017622055.1 Treponema sp.
ATCTAAAGGTTTTAAAGTATATTTATATTTTATTGCAACAAAGAATCCTTTAATTAATCAGGGGCGTATTGAAAACAGAGTTATGTCTGGAGGGTATGATGTTCCTCCAGAAAAAATTGTGGCTAGATATTATCGCTGTCTTGATAATTTGTATGATGTAATTTGTCTTTGTGATAGAATATATTTGTTTGACAATTCTGAATCAAAATCAGAGCTTTCCTATAATAATTTTGCGGAAATATGTGATGGTGAATGTAGTATTTATTCAGATTCTGTTCCTGATTGGTTTTTTCAATATGTTTATGATAAATTACCTAGAAAAACAAACTAATGATTTATAACAATACAGAAATAGGACTTGATTACTAGAAATCTAGTGAAGAATAGTTTGCATTTCTTCCCCGTACACATAGTGCACTTATTATAATTTTCTATTTCATTTTATTATTTTTCATATTAAACTAAATTTTCTTTTATTTTTGTTGGAGCAATATTATGCATGATTATGATTTTTTATTAATAGAAAAACCTATTCAAACATCGTTGGGTGATTGTTTAACATTGCTTTCAAAATACCAATTAGAAGAAATTGCAAATCATCACAAAATTCAAAATCCTTCAAAGATTAAAAAGGCAGAATTAATTGAATGTTTAAAAATCAAAATTATAGAAAAAGTAAAATTTTTGTTTAATTATAAAATGCTATATTTTTATGATTTGTGTATGTGTTTTGCAGATCAAAATAATCAGGAAAAACGTTTGATAGAAATAAAAAATCAGTATTTTTCTGATTATGATGACGAAGATTTTGAAGAAACCGTTTTGGAAGTTGTTGATTATTTAGTATCTTATGGGTTTGTTTTTGCTTTTAGAGATTTAAAAACTGAAGTTGATATTTTTATTTTCCCAACTGAACTATATTCATTAGTAAAAAATCACACAATTGAAAATATTGCCAAATATGAAGTTCCTGCGTCCTATGCTAAAATCCTTACCGATTTATACGGAATTTGTTCATTTGATATTGTTCAAGATTTGTATAATAGGGATTGTGGAGCAGAAAAAATTGAAGGCAAACAAGAATTTATTATGCTTGCAGAGCAACTTACTCAAATTGATGAAACTCTCTATTTTGAAAATGAAACTTTTTACCATCGTAGAGTAAAAGATTATGGATTAGAACAAGCTATCTTGGAAAAACGAAAGAATTTTAAGCAATATATTCCGTCTTCAAGAGAATTGCGCTTAAAAGGTTGTTGTGATTTTTATGAAGAAGATAATCCGAATTTAGAATCGTTAATAATGTTTTTAATAAAAAAGAAAGTATCTTCAGATCTGGCTTATTGTTTTTGTGTATATATTATTGACGAAATGAAAAGCATTGTTAATCCAAGCGAATTGATTAAAATTGTTACAGAAACATCACCATATAAACCAAAAGACATTGATCAAGCAAACGAATATTTATCAGTTATTACAGATTTATTTAATTCAGTTCATAGTTGGTTTAATTGGGGCTGGCAACCTAATGAATTGTCACAAAAAGTTCATTCTGCTCAAAAAGATTTAGTTCTTTCAGAAGAAAAAATACAAAAACTTAAAGAAGAAAGAAATAATGTGCCACCTTTAAAATTACCAAAAAACTGTCATATTCCTTCAACGTATGAAATTTTAGAAATAAAAACAGAATTTGATAAATACTGGGGAAATGGTATTGTTGAACCTGATTGGTTTTCTGCGGGCAGGTCTCAAGAAAATCGCTTAAAGTCATATTTTAATAAGTTTAAAAAATATTTGTCAGAAATGCCTGAACAAAGTTTTAATATGCTAATGGATCAATTTTTGGCAAGTATTTGGCACAAAAATGCAAATCGTGGTGGACAATTTGGGAATCAAAAATGGGATTATCATGTTTTTACAATTTATCAACAAATTGGCGAGGAATTGTTTACCTGTATAGATTCTGATGGAAAGCCTTTTGTGTTATTTTCACATTCCGCACAAATTCATTATGACAATGATTCTTTTACTTGTTTTTCAATTTTGGTTGATATGGGCGGTTGGTCTATGTGTTATGGTCCAGTTTTATCTTGGAAAAGTTTTCTTCCTGAAGATTTACATTTTCTTGCTAGTAAAATCGCGACTCAATTATATGAACAACAAGG
>JAGARY010000421.1 GCA_017622055.1 Treponema sp.
CATTTTCCGCTTGAATCTGAAACGTAATCATCTTTTTAAAAACATCCATCAAAGGCTCAGGCTCAACAGATTTTTCAACAAGCCCAACAGATTGCATTTCTTTAATCAAATAATAACAAGATTCAATAGTAGAAATATATTCAGGTTTTGGTTCCCGCTTAAAAGTAAAAATAGACTCATAATTTCCAAAAAACGAAAATTTAGGCAACTCCAACAAAAACGGATTCTTATCAATCATTTTTTTTGCACAAAACCAAGTTGCATCCAAAATCAAAACAAGAAGTTTTTTATTTCCAAGAGCCCCAGCAAATCCTTCTTTTTTAGCATTCCACGCGTCATCACCAGGAAACATCATCACAGGATAATATTTTTCATCATTCAAAAGTTCCTGCAATCTCTTATTTTCCGAAAAATCCAAACCAACAATAATTTCAGAATCAATCAAAGAAATATGAGCCAAATTTCCAGTGCCAGTTCGTTGCCGTTTGGCCTCTTTTGGATGCATCAAAAAAACAAATTTAATTCCCGCATCAATTTCTCTAGTATATTTACACAAACAACTATTTGCACTTTTATAACATTTATAACATCTATCGCCCATAGCCAAATCATACACAAAAAATCAAAAAAATAAAAGAATATAAAGCTTTTCTTCATACGGGCATTCCGGCTCATTCCCAAGGTCATTCGCCGTCGGCAGCTCCGGAGTTCCCTAACGGTCATCCCTTGGACGCAACCTGAACGGTTGCTTGCGTGTTTTTCAAAAAACACGCACCAAGTGGAGTGCTGCGCACCCCCTCCGTTGCCTAATGCAAAAAAGTTACTTTTTAAAAATGAATATATTTATTATTTTTCCTATTTGTAGTATATTTTTTACTATATATATTGAAGAAGCACATGCTTTCTTCAAGGAGGACGCAATGAATTTAATACATGAATATTTAGAAGAAAATCGCGACTTTACAAATTACCAAGATTTAAAAGAACATTGTCGCCTAAAAGATCCACAAAATTTTAACTTTGCATACGATATTGTAGACAGATACGCAAAAGAAACTCCAAATAAACGTGCACTTGTTTGGTGCGATGATAACGACGAAGAAAGAATCTTTACATTTGCAGACATTGCAAGTGAATCAAAAAAAACTGCATACTTTTTGACACAACAAGGAATAAAAAAAGGCGATGCAGTAATGCTCATTTTACGTCGCCGCTACGAATTCTGGTTTTTTATGGTTGCTTTACACAGAATTGGAGCAATTGCAGTTCCAGCAACAGAACAACTTCTTGTAAAAGACATTGAATACAGAAACAAAGCCGCAGAAATAAAAATGATTGTTTCTTTTGACAAACCAATTCTTCAAGAAGAAATTGAAAAAGCACTTCCAGCATCCCCAACAGTAAAAAAATTAGTTACAGTTGGTTGCGACCGCGACGGATGGATAAACTTCCACAAAGAAGCAGACAATCTTGAACCAGAATTCCCACGTCCACAAGGAGATTTAGCAACACAAAACAACGATCCAATGTTAATTTACTTTACATCTGGAACATCTGGTTATCCAAAAATGGTAATGCACAACTTCTTGTACCCAATTGGACACATCATTACAGCAAAATATTGGCAACAAGTAATTGATGACGGACTTCACCTTACAATTGCCGAAACAGGTTGGGCAAAAGCAACATGGGGAAAAATCTACGGCCAATGGATTTCTGGAACAGCAATTTTTGTTTACGATATGATTAGCTTCCGCCCAGACAAAATGCTTCATAAAATTGCTCACTACGGAGTAACAACTTTCTGTGCTCCACCAACAATCTACAGATACCTTATTCGTCAAGATTTATCTAAATACGATTTTTCTTCTGTAAAATATTGTTGTACAGCCGGCGAAGCGTTAAATGGCGAAGTTTACAATAAATTCTATGAACAAACTGGCTTAAAAATGCACGAAGGTTTTGGTCAAACAGAATCTACAGTAATTGTTGCAAACTTCCCAGGAATTGAAGTAAAACCTGGTTCAATGGGAAAACCTTCTCCAGCTTACGACGTAAGAATTTTAGACATGAACGGCAAAGAATGTGCTGCAGGGGAAACTGGTGAACTTTGTATCAACTTAGAAAAGGGACACCCAATTGGGCTCTTTACAGGATACTATCACGATGTTTCTGTAACAGCCGAAGCCTTTGATAGTGGCTACTACCACACTGGCGACACAGTTTACAAAGACGACGACGGTTACATTTGGTTTGTTGGCCGCAACGACGACATCATCAAAACTTCTGGTTACAGAGTAAGTCCTTTTGAAGTAGAAAGCGTTTTACAACAACACCCAGCAGTATTAGAAAGTGCCGTAACAGGAATTGAAGATCCAAAACGAGGACAAGCAATAAAAGCAACAATCGTTTTAACACAAGGATTCAAACCAAGCCACGATTTGGAAGTTGAACTTTTTGACTTTGTAAAACATCAAACAGCGTTGTACAAAAGCCCAAGAATTATTGAATTTGTAACAGAATTACCAAAAACTTCTAGTGGAAAAATCCGTCGTGTAGAAATTCGCGAAAAAGACAAAGGAAAAGAAAGTCAAAATATAAAACAAGAATTTTAATGAAAAAAACTTTATTTTTGATATTTTCAACATTGTTATTTTTCTCTTGCTCTGTAAAGTATGAAGAAACTGTTAGAGCGGAAGATGCTGTTCCCGAATTTATTTTTTCAAATGTAGAATTAAAACGCTATGAAAAAAACAAATTATCAATTTCTTTTTCTGCAGAGCAATTAGAGCAATATAAAAACTCATCTGAATCCTATGCCAAAAACATAGAATTTTCAGCCTACGA
>JAGARY010000422.1 GCA_017622055.1 Treponema sp.
AAGCCGCAGTTTTTCCAGTTCCTGTTTGAGACTGAACATACAAATCAGGTTCCTTTGCGTTTTCATCATCTTTTTTTGAAGCCTTAATAACTTCCTCTTGAACAGGAGTACAACTAACATATCCCGCTTCTTCAATCCCCTTTAGAAGTCTTGGATCAAGACTAAATTCAGTAAATTCCATAAAACATCCTTACTTTAAGACACAGCTTAAAAATATATATTTTCCGCACAACACACAGGTTGTGGGTTATTTTGCAAAAAAAATATCAAAAAAAAAATATTAACAATATAGAAGATAATAACATTTTTATACAGTTATGGGAAGAGAATACAAATTCAGAGTTCGGATGAAAACCCATTAATCACATTTCGCATTTGTTTAATTTTATATTGATTTGGTGTCATTCCAACAACAGATTTAAAAACTTTTATAAAATAACTTGATGAGGAAAAACCAAGAATATCACACATATCTTTTACTTCATATTCTCCAAAAGAAATTAATTTGCAAGCCATTTCAATCTTTTTTCGAATAATATAATTGTTTATTGTAATTCCTGTTTCTTTTTTGAATAATTCACACAAGTAATTTTTGTTTATATTCAAAAACAAAGCCATTTTGTCTAAAGAAATTTTTGTTTGCAAATTATCATAAATATAATCAATTGCTTTTACAATTTTTGCAGACAATCCATAGTTTTCGGTCATTTCTTTCATTCTAGAAGTAAAATCGTAAATCATTTCTTGATGCAAAACACTAATTTCTTCTTCCGTAGAACAAACATCCGCTTGCTGAATAAAAATATCACTTAAAGTATATGCAGTTTCTGGATTCATTCCACCTTCAATACAAAATCTTGTTATTAAAGCAATGGAAATAATCAAATGATATTTTAAGTTTTTAATTTTATTTTGAGATAATTTCCCTAATTTAGAATCTTTTAATGGTAACATAATTTTTTTTACTAAATCAAAATCGCCATTTTGAACTGCCTTATAAAATGCCATTTCTTTTTCATATTCAAGATGATAAACAGAATATTCTCGTTGAAACAACAAATTTTTATTTAATTTTTCATCAATTTTAAACATTGATTTATCTTTTAACATACAAAAACCCGAATTTTTACTGAATATTTTAATATTTTACCGTATATTATACCACTTTCATTCAAAAAGCAATGTTATTCTTCTTAAGAAAATTAAATAATGGAGTTTTTATGAATTTAGAAAAAGGCATAAACTTTGGTGGCTGGTTTTCTCAATGTGTTCATACAGAAGAACATTATGATTCTTTTATTTGTGAAGATGACGTAAAACAAGTTGCTTCATGGAAGTTTGATCATATTCGTTTACCTTTTGATTATGAACTTGTGCAAAAAGAAAACGGTGATTTTATTGAAAAAGGATTTTCTAGATTAGAAGATTTTGTAAAACTTTGTGAAAAATATAATCTTAATGTAATTTTAGATTTACACAAAGCTTTTGGATATGATTTTAACGATGCAGGTACAACAAAAGGAAATTCCCTTTTTGATTCAGAAATAATGCAAAATCAATTTATAAATTTATGGAAAAAACTATCAGAAAGCTTTTCTTCATATAAAAATGTTGCTTTTGAATTATTAAATGAAGTTGTAGAAGAAAATGCTGTGGCTCCTTGGAATCAATTAATTAAAAAGACAATTCAAGAAATAAGAAAAAATGCACCAAAAACACCAATTATCTATGGAGGTATTCAATGGAATAGTGCTAACACCCTTCAATTTCTTGAAGCACCACTGGATGAAAATATTATTTGGACATTCCATATGTATGAACCTTTGATTTTTACACATCAAAAAGCATATTGGGTTTCCGGAATGGATAAAACAAAAGAAATTAACTTTCCAGAGACAATGGAATATTTGCGAAATGAATCTATTCCATTAGGATACAAAGGAAAAGATGTTACAGACACTTTGGAAAATGGTTCTGGAAAAATTATAATTGAAAAAATGTTATCAAAAGCAATTGAAGTTGCGTCAAAACAAAATGTAAAACTTTATTGTGGGGAATATGGCGTAATTGACCAAGCCCCAGTAGAAGACACATTATCTTGGTTTGAAACAATTCAATTAGAATTTAAAAAATACAAAATTGGCAACGCAGTTTGGACATATAAAAAAATGGATTTTGGCATAATTGAAAAACATTATGAACAAATTAAAGACAAAATAATCAAAGCAATTGTTGAATAAAGTCTGGAGGAAAAAATGAAAAAATTATTATTTTTACAAATTGCATTATTAACTTTATTTTCAGCACCATTATTTTCTGTAAGTGAATACTACTCGGAAGAAGACTTAGTTTGGTGCGATGATTTTAACGGTTCAAAATTGAATCATGAATTTTGGAATTACGAAACTCATGAACCAGGTTGGGTAAACAACGAACTACAAGAATATGTTGAATCAAAAGAAAACGTTTATGTAAAAAACGGAAATTTGGTAATTCAAGCAAAAAAGAAAATAAAAAACGGAAAACCTTATTACACTTCTGGTCGTGTAAACACACAACACAAAAAAACTTTCAAATATGGAAGAATTGAAGCTAGAATTAAATTCCCAGAAGGTCAAGGTTTTCTTCCTGCCTTTTGGATGATGCCAGATGATGAAAATCTTTACGGGCAATGGCCAAAATGTGGAGAAATTGATATTGCCGAAGTTTTAGGACACAAAACATACGAAGTTTATGGAACTATTCACTATGGTGAACCTCACAATGAACAACAAGGAAAATTCAAACAATTAGGTTACGATTTTGCAGCAGATTATCATGTTTTTGCATGTGAATGGGAACCAGGGGAAATTCGATATTACGTAGACGGAGAAATTTACAAAATTATTAGAAATTGGTACTCTAAAAAACGTGGTTTTGGCGAATTAACTTACCCTGCACCCTTTGATCAACCTTTCTACATCATTTTTAACTTAGCTGTTGGTGGAAACTGGCCAGGAAATCCTGATGAAACTACAAAATTTGGAAAAAATGCACAATTATTGGTAGATTATGTAAAAGTTTATCAAAAAGATTCTTATGATGAAAACGTTAAAAAGCCAAAGGTAAAAGAAATTCCATTCCGCGAACCAGCTGCAGATGGAAACTATGTTGAAAATAGCGATTTTTCTGTAAACGAAAATTTATTTGATTCAAAAGCATGGGGATTTTTAACAGCAGGCTCAGGTGGAGCAACTCCAAAAATTGAAAATAATCAACTTGTTATTGATACAACAAACTGTGGAACTGTAGATCATGCTGTTCAAGTAATTCACACAGACATTCCATTAAAAAAAGGC
>JAGARY010000423.1 GCA_017622055.1 Treponema sp.
TATTACAAATGAAATTGTAAAAAAAATGTATCCTCTTCTTATGAGAATGTGTAGCACAGATTTTGACACTTACCCTACTTTCTTTAATTCCCATGTTGCACAAATTTTAAAATTCGAAGGATTACATAAATTTGATTTGTTGTTACCAGAAAAACCTCAAGAACAAAAACAAGAAGAAAAGAAACCTAAAATTGCACCGCCTCCTCAGAAAGGAATTAAAGATTCAACTGTAGAAACTGGTTTAAAACTTCTTAATCAACTATTTCCTCAGGCAGGTTTTGACAAATTAGATGATCATCCAGACATGTATCCTTATTTTCAACCTTTGTATAATTTTGAAGATGGTTTTAATTTACTTTCGCCACAAAATCCTATCCAAGTGATTATGGTTTTGCAAAGAATTATTGAAGATTGTATTCAAGGTTGTAGAAATATTAGATTTGTTGAAACAGAGCAAAAAAAGCCAGGTTCTGAATCAATTTTCAGTATTATGGATGAATGGTCTGCTTACAGAGAAGACAATTTTGAAAGATTGTATTGCGAACCTTTGATTGAACTTGCAAATGCAGTTTATTCTCAGCCTGAATATGATAAAACTCGTATTGGAAAGAAAACAATTACATCGTTGCTTTGGCAAAACACATATCATTTTATGCCTAATTTTAAATTTGATCAGCTTTTGCTTGAACATCCAACTGATGAAAGTAAATATAGACCTTTATTCCATAGAACTGACTACGCAAGAAAATATCTTACAGCAGTTATTAATGAATGTGATAGTAATGCTGCAAATAAAGGTGAATGTAAATTGATTGAAAACCCTTGGGAACACTATCAATTTGATATTGCCAATGAAGTTTCTAAGCGTTTGGATGTAATTTTGGGTGCCCAAAACAAAACTGCAAAAACAAATGCTACAAATGCAAATTTATTAAAATATACATCGTGTTTTATTTCGGTTTTAGACTGGTGGATAAATAATCCAGATAGTCCTGCATACCAAACAGATCCTATGGAAATTTATAGAATTTCTCCTGCTGATGGAAAACCTTTGTTCACAGTAGAAGAACGAAACGACCAAAACAAATTATTTATTGAATCTATAAAAGCAAGTTATAGACAAAAAGCAGAATAATTTTTTTTTGAGGAATTTTCAGAAAAACATCAAAATTCTGGTTTGCTATAAAAATGCATTAATTTATTTGACGTTGGATGATAAAAAGACAATTCTTTTGCGTGAAGTAATAGACGTTGTTTAGCATTGCAAGTTCCGTAAAGGGAATCTCCAATTATGGGGAGTCCTAAACCTTTTTTGTGACTTGCAGCTAATCTTAATTGATGAGTTCTACCGGTAACAGGAATAAATTCTATTCTTGTTACCTTTTTTTTGGCATTTGTAATTGGTTCAATATATGTTTCAAGCCCAAGTTTTTTCCATTTTGTAATTCCCAAAAGACCATATTCTTCGTCATAAATTTGATGTGGACGATTTTCTAAATCTACACGGAACTTTAGTTGA
>JAGARY010000424.1 GCA_017622055.1 Treponema sp.
ACGCTGCCACCATTTGACAAACAAAGTTCGGCGCACTTTTCAGATTCGCTTTCCTTCGCGCGTCTCAACTTCAATTTATTTTCCAACAGTGTTTAAACAAACCATAACGAACAAGAGAACGGAAAATTAAACACCTGGTTCTCCACACTCCTAATCCATCTTTCCAGTATAAATGCAATGAAAAGTGATTTGTACCAAGTATTCACATCCCGTCAGTCTCGTCCACAATGGTTTGTTTAAACACTTTGACAGATGAAGTGTGTTGATAAGCGTAAAGGAGAGGTCGCACGCAGAAGCGTGCTTACCGAGTTTTTGCTAATGCAAAAACTCGCACATTTCATTGGGGATGCAAAAGGCATTTGTGTTGCATGTGTATAGCAAAACCGTTAAAAAACAATGCGATATAGCATTGTTTTAGGTTTTTCGTACAATCCAAAATTGTTGAGCGTAGCGGGCAGCGGAATGAATAATTTTACATCTTGTTTCACTTTATATGAAATGCATAAATCAATAAGATTTTTTAGTGCACAAGAAAGAATTTTTGAATGTAGTAATAATTCTCTGAATTCTTAATTCTGAATTCTTAATTTAATTTAAACCTACATAAAAAAAAAGGCACTGTTTAAAAACACAGTGCCTTTTTTTGTATATCATTATTTCAAAGATTACCAGTTATCACTCATATCATCTTCGTCGTGATTTTCCAAATCATAAAGATCTGTTACTGCACGAAGATCATCAAGGTACATATAATATGAACCACGAGCTTTCATTGGGTTACATTCAACACGGAAACCAATAACTTTCAAACCAGGTTTATCACCATAGTATGCACTACTTTGAACAATACCATGTTCTCCATCTGGACTTGGTGGAACTACACATGTAAGTTTTTTCCAACCAGAGAATCCAAGATTTCCAAGATACAATTGATAGTTATTACCAAAATAATCTTGAACTAATACATACATTTCATGATCTTGGTTACGACCACAAACCCACAAAGAAATAGTTTTTGTAGTTCCTTCAATTGGAAGTGGACGACCAGATTTAATTGTAAAAGCATTAATTCCGCGTCTAAAGAAATCAACACGAACACCTAATACTTGTGTATCTTCATCTTCTTTACCTTCATCTTCTTCCAAAGGTTCTTTCATTGCAGGATTACCTTCAAAAAGACGAGCAGTAATTACACCATCATCTGGAGAAATATGAACAGCCCATGAACCTTCACGTTCAAATTTGTCAATAGAAACTTCACGCAAAGAAGACATTGCAGAATCTGCACCAACAGTTTCTGGATCTTGTTCTTCAATGGAACTTTGTGCAAAAACCATTCCCATTGATAACAAAGCAACAAAACTAACTGCTAATAATTTTCTCATTTTTCAACCTCCACTGTGTCATCATTTTCTGAATCTCCAAAATCAACTTCTTTTAATTCATAACCATCAAAGATGAATGAGAGAGGGTTTGTTGTATATTTAATTTGATCAAAGAAAATAACAAAATCATCTACATATTCTTCAGCATCTGTACGAACTCTAAACCCAACAAAACTCATTGTTTCTGGACCAGAACGAAGATGTGAATGTTGTTGCAACCAACCAGGAATATTTACTACAACATTTTTCCAACCATTGAATGCTAAGTTTCCAGCTGGTAAAACGTGAACACGTCCTGTTGCATCTCTAAGTAAAACTTCTAGGTAATAGTTATAATTTGCACCCCAAACCCAAAAATCAATTTGAGACACATTTCCAATAAATGGAACATCATAAGGTTTATCATCATTTGAAGGATAAACTTCGAACCAGTTATCACCTTTACGATTGAATGCAGTTTTTACACCAAAAACTTTTGGTTCAATATCCTTTCCTTTATTCAACTGTTTTAAAGAATTAGGAATTCCTTCATAATACCCAGTTTTAGGATATCCTTCTGCAACAAAACGACTAGAGTTAACAGCCCAATCCCAACTATAAGTTTCTCCATCGTACAAATACTCTTGAGCACCTGCAGAATCAAAACTATCCATTATTACAGTCTCGATACTTTTTGAACTTGGTTGACCAAAAACTGGCAAGCAAATTGCACAAAAGCTTACAAGACCAATAAAGACTTTAAGTCCCCTTTTCATGTAAAACTCCTTGAAACTTCTAACTTTCATGTTATTATCTTCATTAAATTATCGGCATAATAATCTAAAATATTTAGACTTTTTAATTATATTTCCTATGAGATACTTTGTCAAACTATTATAGTAAATAATATTTCAATTTTTAGATTTTTTCCTCTTTCCAAAGATTATTACTTTTTACTTTGCGATTGAATTTTTATATCAATTCTACTATTATTATATTAAACAAATCTAACTTTATAAGGAAGTTTTCATGGCTAACGTTAGTTACAAAGAATTAGGTCTTGTAAACACAAAAGATATGTTTGCAAAGGCAATCAAAGGCGGATATGCAATTCCTGCTTACAACTTCAATAATATGGAACAAATGCAAGCTATTATCCAAGCTGCAGTTGAAACAAAATCACCAGTTATCTTACAAGTTTCTAAAGGTGCTCGTGCTTATGCTAACAAGTACATTCTTAGAAATATGGCTCGTGGTGCTGTAGAATATGCAAAAGAATTAGATCCAGAAGGAAAAGGTGTACCTATCGTTCTTCACCTTGACCACGGTCCAGACTTTGAAGTAGCTAAAGACTGTATCGATAACGGATTCTCTTCTGTTATGATTGACGGTTCACACCTCCCATACGATGAAAACGTTGCTCTTACAAAAAAAGTTTGTGATTATGCTCACGAACACGGTGTAACTGTAGAAGGTGAACTTGGAGTATTAGCTGGTGTTGAAGATGACGTAGTTGCAGCAGAAAGCCACTATACAAAACCTGAAGAAGTAAAAGACTTCGTAGAAAAAACAGGTGTAGATTCACTTGCAATTTCTATTGGTACATCACATGGTCGTTGTAAATTCAAACCAGAACAATGTACACGCAATGCTGACGGTGTTTTAGTTCCACCTCCACTAGCTTTTGATGTTCTTGAACAAATTGAAAAAATGATTCCTGGGTTCCCAATCGTTCTCCACGGATCTTCTTCAGTTCCAATGGAATATGTAAAAATTATTGAAGAATTTGGTGGAAAAATCCCAGATTCAATTGGTATTCCAGAAGAACAATTAAGAAAAGCAGCTAAATCTGCCGTTTGTAAAATCAACATTGACTCAGACGGACGTTTGGCAATGACAGCAGCTATTCGTAAATTCTTAGCTGAAAATCCTGGAAAATTTGACCCACGCGAATATCTTGCTCCAGCTCGTGATGAACTTAAGAAAATGTATATGCACAAAAATAAAGACGTTCTTGGTTCAGCAGGACATGCTAACGACTAATTCAATATGTAAAATATTGTAGAATACGTACGGTCAAGGCACGCTTCGCTCAAGGCCTTGACTCGTCCGTTTTTAGGGTTTGTATTAAACCCTAAATAAAAAAATCCTACTTAACCTTTTGATTTTCAATTGGTAAGTAGGATTTTTTTTTTGATTTAGGATTTTACACAATCCGTAAAAATAAACAAATCAAAGTATTAAACAAATAATACATTGATTAAATGTATTTTATTAATCATTTTTTTTAAGAAAAAGAAACACAGAATAAGCAATAGGAATAACTGAATAAATTATTGCAAAAATATAAACTAAATTTACAGATTTTCCAATATCATACAATGAATCAAAAACAACAGGCAAGGCAAGACAAACAATCAATAAAAGCCCCATTGCAACTACAGTTAACTTATTCTTTAAAAACTTATTTATGTAATTTAAACAATAAGAAACATAAATAAGCAAACTTCCATAAATTATTGGACGAATAAATAAAACATAAGAAGAATAAACAGAAGATTCCACAGAATTCATTGCAAAATATGGAAGATATACCATAAAAAATGAAGCAATTAGAGGAAAAACAAATTCAACTTTTTCACCAAAATTACCTTTTGTTAATAAAAAGTAAATAATTATCAATAAAGCCAAAGGTAAAATTCCTTGGATAAAATGATAATACAAATTCATTCCAAAAGAATATGGAACAACTCTATGAGAAAAGAAAAACATAGATTTTATTGTACACAACAAAACTGCAACAACAGTTCCAATACTTATAACTAGAACATTTCTACCATCTTTTTTGTAAGCACAATAAAGACCTAACAAAAATGGTATAAATAATAGTAAAAAAGCTAACATATTTTCCTCTTTTTACTCTTAGAATTATTTAGCAATAATTTTCATTACTTGAGCTGTACCTTCAATTGTAATTTTTTCACCAGGAGCAATTGCATAAATTTCTTCTGCAGAAATTGTTTTAGCAACTTTATCTGAATCTGAACGAATACAAGCATTTTCTGATGAAATAACATAAATCAATTGCCAATCTTTAGGAAGATTTTCTGCCTTTGGACAAAGCATACTCCATCCTCCTTTTACATCTTTTACTTCCAAAGTAAAATATTTACAATCAAATTCTTGTGGCATTGGAGCAACTGGAATCATTTCTTCTTGTTTAATTACGGCAAGTCCTTTTTCAATGTGAACTTCACGACCACGTCCCCAATCATAAAAACGATATGTTAAATCACAAGATTGTTGAACTTCCATCAAACGTAAACCAGCACCAATTGCATGAACTGTTCCAGCTGGAATAAAAATAAAATCACCTTTTTTTACATTTACAAATTCCAAATATGGATCAAGCTTACTTTCTTCAATAGCTTTTGCCAATTCTTCTTTTGTAGCATTTTCTTTTATTCCATAAACAAGTTTTGCATCTGGAGCAGCGTCTAAAACATACCAACATTCTGTTTTACCACGATTTCCTTCGCCTTCTAGTTTTATTGCTAATTCATCATCAGGATGAACTTGAATTGAAAGAGTATCATCTGCCTGAATAACTTTTACTAAAAGAGGATATTCTCCACCTAATGCGTCAATAAACTCTTTTTGGCATCCGTTTGGATGAGTTGAAGCAATCCAAAGTTCGTAGCCCCAAATTTTTTCTGATTTTATTGCATTTAATTTTATCATTTATGAATCCTTATTTTAGTTTTCCCAAAGCTTTTCTGGATAATATCCGTCTTTAATTTTTTTAGCAATTTCATCTTTTACTAATTGTCTATCTTCTGGATATGTCATTCCAAACCAAGTTTCTTGTGAATTAAAGAATTTAATAATTCCTTTATTGTGAGCAATAATATCACTAGCAGAAACTGGTAATAATGCTTCGGCTTTTGGAGATGTAGAATTTGTAGAAATGAAATTATCCCAATATGTGTGGAATTCTTCAAAAGCTTTTAAACTAAATCCGAACAAATTCATACTAACCCATTCTTTTCCAGTTAAGATTTTGTTTTGTCCGTCAATTTCACTAATAATTTTATCATCTTCGTCGTAATAAATTTTTAAGTTTTCTACGATTGATTCTAATTTTTCGTCTTTTACTGTACAAACACCACGGCTAACTGAGCCACTACGACTCATTGTGTTTCCTAAAACATAACCAACCATTGCATGTTCTGTAGAATATGGATCAATTGAAGAAAGATATTTTCCCAAAACTTCAAAGGCTTGACGTCCGTAATAATCATCTGCATTAATTACAGCAAAAGGAGTTTTTACTGCTTGTTCTGCACACAAAACAGCATGAGTAGTTCCCCATGGTTTTTGACGATCTGCAGAATCTTTAATTTGTTGTTCTGTAAGCAAACTTTCTTTACTTTGGAAAACATATTCTGCATCAAAATTTCTTGCAATTCTATCAAATAATCGTTCACGGAAGGCTTGTTCAATATCTTTTCTAATAATAAATACAACTTTACCAAAACCACTTTTTTTTGCGTCATAAGTAGCAAAATCTAACAAACATTCGTCGTGAAGTCCAACTCCGTCAATTTGTTTAACTCCACCATAACGGCTTCCCATACCAGCAGCTAAAACTAATAAAGTAGGTTTCATCATAAACTCCTTTTTTCATTTTTTAAGTAATTTTACTTAATTTTTACTTAATTATTTATATTATAAAACATCAAGTTGTTCAATAGTTACAATCTTAAGATTTCGCTTTGCAATTTTTTGAACTAAACCTTCAGGAATATTTTCATCAACAAAAATTACACTTCCAGAACCAGTTAAATGTTCACAAACCATTCCGCCACATTCATAAATCTTTTTAATTAATTCAAAAGCCAAATCAACATCTTTAAGCAACTTTGAGTCAAATTCAAAAGATTGTCCAACAAGTTTTTTATATCTTGGTTTTGGATTTCTTTTATTGTACAAACGTTTAATTTTTTCTGTAATTTCTTTTCTGTAAGCACGTTCTTCTGCTTGAATTAAAATGCTTTCGTTAGAAACATAATCATCTTTAAATGCCACATCAGAAAGAATTTGCTCAACACTAAGGTTTGTTTTCATACATTCAGCTTTTAAGCAAAGCATTGTAAGCATGGCATCATCAACACTTTTGTGAGTATGATATTTTGCCACATTTACATTAAATTCTTTTGCCCATTCAATAAG
>JAGARY010000425.1 GCA_017622055.1 Treponema sp.
ACATATAAAAACAGAGGAATTGTATGATCCAATAAATCTTTTTGACCTTATAAAACAGAATCCAAGTGGTAGTTATGAAGATTATGTACAAAAATTAAATGTTTCAACAGCCACAATTAAACGAAAAATTGGGGAATTAAAGTCTGAAGGAAAAATAATTCGTGAAGGTTCCAATAAAAATGGATTTTGGAAAGCAAAAAATTGATGTGATGATGGGGAGAGCTTGCCACAGGTCTTCGATTTTGATAACGCAAAATCTGTGCGGATATAAAAGATGAAAGCAGATTTGAAAGAATGTAAGTTGATAGGAAAATAAATGAAAAATGAAATAACAAGTCAAAAAGGAATAATTGAAAGTCTTGCAACAGGTGCCAAGGTTTGAGTTGAAAATTCATCTTTAGATGAATTAAAAAAAAGAGTTTACAAAAGAGTATTAAAAATTCTCCCCTAGTAAAAACCCAAAAATCAATGTATATTTTATATACGGATAAATTGTAATGGCAAATATCATTTTATGTCACGGAACTGCAGAAAAAATTGTTTCTCCCAGCTTTGGACTTGGTAATGAAAAGCATGATTATGGAAAAGGCTTTTATCTTACAGAAAGTGTGGATTTGGCAAAAGAATGGGCTGTTTGTAGACCTAACGAACAGAATGGATGGATACATAGAGGTAGAAAATGGTAGCATATCCAAAAGATTATTTAAGTGATGTTGTTGAAAATCAAGGCAAACTTTTTGACTATGTTGCTTACACATATCCAAATTGTGATACTGAAGATTTTATCAAATCATATATGACAAGCAAAACAAGAAAAAGTATTGATCAAGCAATGGCTTATGTTAACACAATGGATGCCAAAGAACTTTGGGATTACTTTTGCCAAACTGAAAACTATACTTTAAAAGCTGGTCATGCTTTGGAAGGTTTTTTGCCAGATTGGATAGGGGAGTTTTATGCATATTATCAATGGTACAACAATATCCCCAGCGCAGAAGTTATAAATAAAGTTCCCTTAGATTATCTTAAAAAAGCATATCCTGGTCTTCACGATTTAGATTTAGAATTGGCTGTTAAAAAGGTAAGTTAGGTTTGAATTTTCCTAATGAAGATTCTATAAATGAATTTCTGAATTCTCTTGTAAAAAATGATTTGGTAAAAATTATCCTTGATGAATGTAAACATAATCATTCTTTGAGAATTTTTTTAGAGAACGAGTCAAAGAAAAATCTTTCAGAAAATAAAATTAAAAATAGTGCTAATTCAGACTTGCAACAATCATTTGTGAAAGATTTTATTATTAATACCGAAAATTCTATAATTACAAAGCAAAGTTCTCCTAACGAAAAAATAGCATTGTTTATGAGCCTTTTTAGGGGAAGAAATGATGTTTTTGCACTTAGATTTGAAAATGAAAAGACAAAGCTATCTGGATATTCTCCTGTTTGTAAAAATAAATGGAATAAAGCCAAATGTGATATGAAAAAATATCCTTGTAAAGTATGCCCTAATAAAGAATTAGAAATAATATCGGAAAAATATATTTATAATCATCTTGCTGGAAAAGATATTTTGTGTCGAGATGTTGTTGGATTGTACCCATTATTAAAGGATGATTCTTGTTATTTTTTAGCTTTAGATTTTGATGAAGAAAATTGGGAAAATGATGTTTTTTATGTAAATGAAGTTTGTAATCAATATGAAATTCCATCTAGTATTGAAATTTCAAGATCTGGAAATGGTGCTCATTTATGGATTTTCTTTTTAGAACCTATTTCTGCAATTCAAGCTAGAAAACTTGGTGTTTTACTTTTAGAATTATCAATGAATAAAAATCATTCTTTAAATATTTCTTCTTTTGATAGAATGTTCCCAAATCAAGATTATCTTCCAAATGGTGGTTATGGAAATTTAATTGCATTACCTTTACAAGGTCAAGCTGTAAAAAATCAAAAGTCTGTTTTTGTAAATAATAATTTTGTTCCATATGAAGATCAGTGGAGTTATTTATCATCTATTAAAAAATTGTCAAAAATAGAAGTTGAAAAAATAATAAATGATTTTTCAAAGGTTGTAACGTTTACAGAAGATAAATTAGGAAAATACAAAAGAAATGATATTCTCAAATTTCAAAATATATCTACTGATTTTCCAAAAAATATTGAAATAATTTTATCAAATCAAATAATTCTTAAAAAGAAAGATTTTTCTGAACAAATTCTATCTTTTTTGAAAAAAACAGCAATTATTCAAAATCCGGAATTTTATAAGAATCAAAAAATGCGACTTCCTGTATACAATATTCCACATTTTATTAATTGTTCAGAAGAAGATGATGAGTGTTTATATTTACCACGGGGAAATCTCGAAGAAATTTTATTTTTTTTTGAACAAAATAATTTTAAAGTCAACATTGTTGATAAGCGAACTTGTGGTACAAAAATAGAAATAGAATTTAATAAATCTTTATATTCAGAACAAAAAGAAGCTTTGGCTGCAATATTGAATTCTGATGTAGGAATACTTTCTGCTGGAACAGGTTTTGGAAAAACTGTAGTTTCAATTGCTTTAATTGCAAAACGAAAAGTTTCAACATTAATTATTGTTAATTCTTTAGCTTTGTTAGAACAATGGAAAAAATCTATTGAAGAATTTACTAATGTAAAAGTTGGAACATTACATTCTGGAAAAAATAAACTTTTGGGAATTGTTGATGTAGCATTAATTCAATCACTAATAGAAAAAAAATCTGGTAAAGTAAAAGATATAGACCAAAAATATGGAATGATTATTGTTGATGAGTGTCATCATATTTCTGCATTCTCTTATGAAAAAGTTATAAAAAGTTTTGATTCTAAATTCGTTTATGGTTTAACAGCTACACCAAAAAGGCGAGATGGACTTGAAAAAATTATATTTATGCAATGTGGAAAAATTTTATATTCTACTACTGCTAAACAAATGAACAAAAAGCAAAAATTTTCTCATTATTTAATTCCACGGTTTACAACTTTTCATAGTATTAATGATGTAAAAGATAAAACTATTAATCAATATTACTTTGAGCTAGTTGAAAATCAAGCAAGAAATGAGATGATTGTTTCCGATGTAAAAAGTGCTATTGAAGTTGGAAAAACTCCCTTGATTTTATCAGACAGAATTTCTCATTTGGAATTGTTAAAAGAAAAAGTGAGTAATTTTGCCAAAAATGTTTTTTTAGTTTCTGGGAAAGGTACAATCAAACAAAAAAAGAGTTTGTTAGATGCTATTTCTGCAGTACCTGC
>JAGARY010000426.1 GCA_017622055.1 Treponema sp.
ATTGAACAAACAAAACAAAATTGCCACAACACAAGCCAACAATAAAGCAAACAAAATCATTGGAATTGTGATTGTATTAGCACGAAGCACTTTAACAAAAATACTACCAGCAATTGCAGCAGCCGCACCAATACTAATATCCTGACCTTTGGTAGCAGAAGTTACAAGAGTCATACCAATTGCAAGAATTACAAGTTCAGAAGCACCATTCAAAATACTAATCAAGTTTCCAGCAAGAACAGTGTTTCCCATATTGTTTTGCTTAATTGCAATAGAAAAGAAACTAGGATCTCTAATCAAATTAAAAACAACAAGCAATAACAACGAAAAAATTGGAATTGCCAATTGGGATTGTGTCAATTTTTTGAATTGAACAGAAATAAAGTTTTTATTACTCATTGTGATTACTTCCTCCTGCAATTGTACTCATAATATTATCCTGACTTAATTCTTCATCTTTAAGTTCACCAACAATTCTTCTATCACGCATAACAATCAATCTTGAACATACATTCAACATTTCTTGAATTTCAGAAGAAATGAAAGTTACACTCACACCTTTTTCTGCCAATTTCAAAACCTGCTTTTGAATTTCAACTTTTGTACCAACATCAATACCTCTAGTTGGTTCATCCAAAATCAAATACTGAGGATTTGTCAAAAGCCATCTAGCAAGAATTACTTTTTGTTGATTTCCACCAGACAAAGATTTTATTGGAGTTTCTTTTGACGCAGTTTTAATATTCAAAAGTTCAATAAATTCATCTGCAAATTTTTCAGATTCCGCCCTAGAAAATGGTTTAAAAAATCCATTCAGAACTTGCAAAGCCAAAATAATATTTTCCCGAACAGACAAATCTTGAATAATTCCATCACCTTTTCTGTCTTCTGGAAGATACCCAATTCCGTTTTTCATAGCATCTTTTGGCTTCTGAATCTTCACATCTTTATCATTCATCTTCACCGAACCACTTGTAACTCTGTCGGCAGCAAAAATTGCACGAACACTTTCACTACGCCCAGAACCAAGAAGCCCTGTAAATCCGTTAACTTCACCTTTTTTGATTTTAAAATCAAAAGGTTTTACACCTTCTGTACTAGAAAGATTATGGGCTTCATAAACAACTTCATCTTTTCCTTCATAAACTTTCTTTTCATCTTTTAATTTAGAAATATCTTCCAAATCTTTACCAAGCATTGCAGAAATCAACTCAACTTCCGGCATATCTTTAATTTCATATTCACCAACAAGTTCACCATTTCTTAAAACAGTAATTTTGTCACAAACTTCATAAACTTGGTCTAAAAAGTGGGTAATAAAAATAATACCAACACCACGAGATTTCAAATCTCTCATCAACTTAAACAACAAAGCAACTTCTCTTTCGTCCAAAGAAGAAGTAGGTTCATCTAAAATAAGAACTTTACATTCCATATCTACAGCACGAGCAATTGCAACCATCTGCTGAACAGCAAGAGAACAAGTTCCCAATTGTTGCGACGCTTTAGCAGGAATATTCAATTTAGTAAGAATTTCATCAGCTCTTTTTTCTTGTGCTCGCCAATTAATAAAACGATAATTCCCACGCCCAATAAACATATTTTCTGCAACAGTTAAGTTTGGACAAAGAGTAATTTCTTGATAAACTGTACTAATTCCCAAATTTTGTGCATCTTGAGGCGAACGAATAGAAACAGGTTCATCATAACCTTCAATTCTAATTTCCCCAGAATCTTTTATATGCACACCAGTTAAAACTTTTACAAGTGTAGATTTTCCAGCACCGTTTTCACCCATCAACGCATGGATTTCCCCTTTACGCAAAGTAAAATCAACATTACTTAAGGCCTTTACACCAGGAAATTCTTTAGAAATGCCACGCATGGTTAAAATAACATTATCGCTCATTAAAACCGCCTTTTTTATAAAAAGAAATTATCGGGACCAGTCCGATAATGACACAATTTTGCAAAAAGATTGACATAGAAAAAAAATTACGACGCAAAGTACACCGTACCTCACGTCGTATGTCGTCAAAACTTATTAGTCACCAAGACCGTATGTATCAATATCAGCCTTTGTAATTGTTTTAGCATCAAAACCTTTTTCTTCAGAAATTACTTTCTTAGAAGGAACTTTTCCAGTTTTAATCATGTCTTCAATTACAGCAGCTTGGAATGGAGAACATTGACCATCATAGTTCCAGTTTCCTTCAAGAAGTTCTCTAAGAGCCCATTTATTACAGTCAAATCCCATTACAATTACATCACCATTTACACCGTGAGTAATACCAGCTTCATCAAGAGCAGCAACAGCACCCTTAGCCATACCATCATTTTCTGCATAAATTACATTGAATTTTTCACCAGAGTTGATAACAGATTCAACAATTTTTTTAGCTTCTGCTTCGTCCCAAGTAGCTGTTTGTTGAATAACTTTTTTCATTGTACCTTTTGCAAATTCAGCATCCAAAGCAGCTGTACGACCAATTTGAGCATCACTACCCATAGCACCTTGAATATGAATTACTTTATATTCAGGTAATTTTTGAGCTTTTAACCATTCAACAGCAGTTGTACCTTGTTTAGCCATATCAGAAACAACAGCACATTCATAAAGATCTTCTTTAGCATTTAACATGCGGTCAAAAAGGAAAACTTTAATTCCAGCTCTTTTTGCCTTTTTAAGAACAGATTCCCAACCGTCTGTTGCAGCGGCAGAAAGAAGAATATAGTCAACACCGTCTGTAATGAATTGAGAAGCAGCGTTCAATTGTTCATCGTTTTTCAAACTATAGAATGTAGAAACTTTGTATCCTTTTGAAGTAGTAAATACAGTTTCAAAATCTTTTACGTTAGCAGCACGATATCCAGATTCTGAAGGTGGATTGTTGATAATACCAATTTTAATTTCGCTTGATTTAGCAGCTTTCTTTGATTTTTTTGCCTTTTTAGGAGCAGCCGATAAACTAACTACACATAAAAGTGCAACCAATACAGTTAAAAATTTTTTCATCTAAAAACCTCCTGACTTAGATGTCTTTTTTTTCTATCCTAACTCTAAACCAGAAGTTCTCAAATTTGAATTAATTAATTTTGGAATTTCCATTCAAAAATTTCAGAAAAACCACAAAATTTTTCACAAACAAAGAAAAAATCCTAACAAAAGTAAAAAATTTTATAAAAAAAGTTTAAAAATTTACGATTCCACGCCAAAATCAGTTTTTAAATATTTGGAAGTTCCCCCAAGTCGCTTCTCTCCTTGGGGTCGGGCGTTCCGCCATTCCCTTACGGTCAGCCCCCTGACGCAACTTGAACAGTTGCTCAAGTTTTGCTTCCAAAACTTGCAGGGTGGCTCGGCCTTCGCAAAGCTTCGGCCGCTGGCTCCATGCCCTAACTCAATTTTTTTACATTCCTTTATCAATCTGCTGAAAAATCCGCTTAGAAATTCCACTAACAGTAAAAATAATAAACTCCGGACCAATCAAAATTCCAACAAGAAGCGTCCAATTATTCCAAAAAATAATCAAAACCTCCAAAGCAATCAAAAAACACAAAAACAAAGTTCTACCAAAATAAATCATACAAATTCCAAAAGAATTTTTAATCATATTTTTAAGGGAATTCTCATAACGAGCAATCAATGGGTATGTATACAAATTCATAGCAATTACAAAAGCAGTAGAAAAAATGGCACCAATAATCACAATAGCACTAATATCATCTAGTTTTAAAACAACCTGCCATTCCAAATACAAAACATAAATACAGGGAGCCGTAATAAGCCACATCAACGAAGCCTGCTTAAAATTTTCTTTAAAAGCCTTTATAAACATTTTGCCAACATAACCTTCTTCATCATCAACCATCTTTAACGTAACCGAAAAAGCCGCACAAGTTGCAGCACCAATAGTAAAAATTGGCAAACTAAACAAAATCCACAATAAATTTAAAAAAAGTACATCAAGCAATCTATTTACAAACTTAGAAAATCCACTATTTATATTAAAAATTCCCATAAAACCATTATACGCTTTTTACCTAGAAGGTGGAAGTGTAAAAAAAAACGAAAAAAATCAATTTTTTTTCAATCAAGTTGCATAAATTTTCACTTTTGAGGGAATTATATATATAGGGAAATTTTTCTCTAAAATTGATTCTGAAAAAGATTGTCGGGGCACGCCCGACAATGGCAAATGTATTTTGTTATTAAACAAGGGCAACCAGTTGCCCACACAGGAGAAAACGCTTATGAAATTCAAACCAATTGAAGAATTAACACTGGCAGACAACTTTATGTTTTGCCACACAATGAAAAATGAAGAGTTATGCAAAGAACTTCTGGAAAAATTATTACACATCAAAATTGACCACATCATCTATCCAGAACTAGAAAAAGAACTAACCGCTTACTATGAAATGAAAAGCGTACGGCTTGATGTTTATGTAAAAGATTCAGATAA
>JAGARY010000427.1 GCA_017622055.1 Treponema sp.
CTTACAAATCTTGCAGCTGCTTATTACACAGACGAAACTTTTGAAAAAATGTCCTAACAAAAAATATTTTTCAGAATTCTCTTGATTAATTCAGTGACTTTATAATAAAATAAAGAGAATTTCGGTATTCCGAATTTAAGGAGGTGACATAGTATGGCAACAATCATGGTTGATGAATCGGAAAATCTAGAAAAAGCAATTAAAAGATTCAAGCGCATGGTTGAAAAAGAAGGTATCATTCGTGAATTCAAAAAGCGCGAATTTTTTGTTAAACCTTCTACCACAAATCACCAGAAAAAGGTTTCTCTTGAGCGTAAACTATTGAACAAAAAAAGAAAGGCTACAAAAAAAGAATATTAGTCTTGTTTAATTATTCTTTGTCTAACGTCAAGAATTTAACTAGAGAGGTTGTCCTAAAGGGGCAACCTTTTTTATTTCAATACTTTAATTAAATCTGGTCGTCCAGCTTCTATCAAGGCTTCTTTTACTAAGCTTTGATTTTCAGGTTTATTAAATTGCAATAAAGCCCGTTGTAATTTCCGTTGCCTTCCATTTTTTGCAACATAAATCCCTTTCATAGTTCTAGGGTCAAGTTCAGTATAATACATACAAGTTGCAAGGCTACCAGGGGTGGGATAAAAATCCTGAACTTGATCTGGAACAAAACCTGTTTCTTTTAGATAAAGGGCTACTTGAATTGCGGCATTTAAATCTGCACCAGGATGCCCAGCAATGTAATAAGGTACAAGATATTGTTTTTTATTCAACTCTTTGTTTAACTTTGAATATTCACACGCAAAATTTTGATAAATTTCATGTTTGCTTTTTCGCATATAATATAAAACATTATTGCTTACATGTTCAGGAGCAACTTTAAGTTGCCCAGAAATATGGTATTGGCACAGTTCTCGCAAGAAAGTTTTATCTTTGTCCAACATTAAATAATCAAATCGGATACCACTTCGGATAAAAACTTTTTTGATACCCGGTAGTGCTCTAAGTTTTCTGAGTAATGCAACATAATCTGAATGATTAACATTAAGGTTTGGACAGGGATTTGTGCCAAGGCAATCTTTGTTTTTGCAAACACCAACTTTTTTTTGTTTAGAACAAGCATCTTGGCGAAAATTAGCTGTAGGACCTCCTACATCATGAATGTAGCCTTTAAAATCTTTGTCTTTTGAAAGAATTGTGGCTTCTTTTAAAAGAGATTCGTGGCTTCTACATTGAATTCGTTTACCTTGGTGAAAAGTTATTGCACAAAATGAGCAAGCTCCAAAACATCCCCTGCAACTTACTAATGAAAATTTTACTTCTTCTAAAGCAGGAATTCCAGTTTTACCATTACAAGCTGTCTTGTTATAATCTGGATGCCAGTTTCGGTTAAAGGGCAAATCCATCACAGAATCGAATTCTTTTGTTTCAAGGGGAAAAGCAGGTGGCTCTTGAACCACAAAGCGATTTTCACTTTGCTCAATTAGAATGTGTGCTGAAATTGCATCAGTATTTTCTTCTTGTAATAGATA
>JAGARY010000428.1 GCA_017622055.1 Treponema sp.
ATCTTTTACAAAACTCTGATTCACCATTTGGAGAAATCATATCAGGCAATCCAGAACCATGGTGATACATAATAACTGATTCTATCGCTGAACTTATCCATTGATTTTCAAGCAACCAATTTTTTCTAATCAACTGTGCTCCAACAGTTGAATGATCCCTTTTACAAGATTTACCCCCTGTTATCGATTTTTTCAAATATTCTTGCCATAAAAATGTAGATTTCCCTGCATCATGTAACAAAGAAGCTATTTCACAAAGTTTTGGAAACCCAAAATCTTTTCCAAATATTTTACTTAGTTCAGCAACTTCATTTAGATGAGTTTTTAATGTTTGAAAATTTGGTTTTTCTTCTCTAAATTTTGCATAAATTTCATTCATAAATAATTTCTCTTTTTCACATAAATAAATTTCCTATACTTTCAACATTTTCCATTTTACCACAAAACTCTTCAATTGTAGCCATACAACATCCTCCTACATAGCTTACATTATATCACACCCTACAACAGTAGGCATTTTTATTTTAACACTATCATACAATATCCAGAGGGTCAACAAATGACCCTGTATATATTATTTTTTAATTTTTTTTTATTTCCCTTCCAAAACTTACATTTTTCCCCTTTCTCTTAATTCTTCATTCATAATTCATAATTCTTCATTCTCCTCCCTTTCCCTGAATTCTGAATTCTGAATTTCTCTACACCCCGCTATCCATCAATCTTTCAAACATCGCACCTTCGTCAAAAATCAAATCTTCATAACTGTAATTCTTTTGTGACGGAACATCTCTTGCAGCCTCGCTTTCATAATTACGCATTTGCAAATTATATTCGTCTTGAGCAATAATCATTTCGTCTTCCATTTGTCTTGCGTAAAAAAATGGGTCATCATCATCTTCGTCATCATCATCAAACATTTCTTCTGGATGTTGGTCAAAGAAGACCGCAGCTTTGTGCCAATCGCTAGTAAAACATTTGTAAACAAAAAACACAAAACACACTATTCCTAAAAAGACTAATAAAAAAAAAGTTTCCATAAGTTCCTCCGCTATAACAATTTGATTTTTACAACGCAACTTGAATTCATCTTAAAAATCAACTTTGTGTAATCTGGTTTTACAAAAAGTTTTCCATAACCGACCACATTTAATTTTCCTTCTCCACTCATAAAAAACCTCCGTGAAAAATCTTTTTTAAATTATACAATGCAAAAAGGGTCAATGAATGACCCTGTGTAAAAAGAAATATTAAAAAATGTGATTTTTCAGGCCCGTTTTTACTTATTGTATTCCAAAGATTCTACATATCCCATAAGGTATAAAAATACAGGAGCTGGAATTTTATAAACTTTATTTCCATTTTTATATTCTTGCATTCCAAAATCATCAGGTCTTTTTGTAATTACAAGATTTGGTCTATCATTAGATGACAACTCAACAATCATATCTTTTTCTAAAATAGAAGAATCTTCTCTATATTTTACTTCTATCATAATTGGCATAACGTTCTGTGCATATTGAACTACAATATCAATTTCCTTGTTTTTATCACCGCCACGGTAATATCCAACTTGAGTAACCGATTTATAATTAAAAGCTTTTACATGTTTATAAACTGCTGTTTCAGCAATAATACCAAGTTCAATTGCATCGTCAGTAATATCATCTTTCATTAAGACAGCGTTTCTAAGGGCAGCATCTGCAACATAAATTTTATCTTGGGATTTTAATATTTGTTTTGGCCCCACATTTACTAACGAACTTACATAAATTAAATTTGCCCCTTCAAGATACATAATATATTTTTCAAGTGTAGTTCTATTTACTTGCAATTCCTTACAAACAGTATTCATATTCATAATATTAGAAGAATTATAACAAAGATATAAAAATACTTTTTCAATATCTGATATATTACGAATTGGATAAAGAGAAGGCAAATCTCGTTTTAATGCTTTATCTACAATATCTTCACGCAAAATTCTTTGTGCATAAATATCATCTTTTGAAAGTGCTAATTCTGGAAACCCACCAACTTGCAAATAACGAATAAAATGTGGTTGCAAAAAAGACAATTTATTTATTATTTCATTTTGAGTCTGTTTATCTAATAAATACATTTGAGTTGGCTTTATTCCCGAAGGAAGTTCTCCTACTTCCACATTTAAAAGCTTACAATATTCAAAAAAAGTTAATGTAGGAACTTGAACTGTAACCCAACGCCCCAGCCCACTTTCTTTAGCTTTATCTGCCAAAATTGGACTTGCAGAACCTGTTGCCATTATGTTGATATCAGGATTTGTATCATACAAAACTTTGAGCCAGGCATTCCAATCTTCCGAATATTGAATTTCATCAAAAAAACAATAAAGCTTTTGAGCTGTAGTAATATTCCTTTTGTAAATTCCAAGAACATCGTTTATGCTGCATAGTTTTAATAATGGATGATCAAAAGAAATAAAAACGATATCTTTTGGATTTACTCCATTTTCAATTAAGCCTGCAATAGTTTGATACATAATAGTAGTTTTTCCAGTTCTGCGAGCCCCACTTAATAAAACAGTTCTCCTAATATCATTATTTTCAAATGCTTTTTTACTTTCGTAGTAAGACGCTCTTTTCATAGGTTTATTAAACTCTTTTTGAACAATCCCTGTCTTCCACCAAGGATTATATGAATATAAAAGATTCAAAACACTTTCTTCAGAAAAATAGTCCATAAAAACCTCCTTATTTACACTTTTTTAACCCTACTATTAATATTATACCTACTTTTTTGCTATTATACTAGCAATCTTTCACAATTTTATTACTATTTTGATTTTTTTTCAGGGCTTTTTTGCAAGCAAAATTTATGCTAAAATATAACAATCACAATTTTAAGGTAAACAAATATGAACGAATTAACTCCAATTCAAAAAGAAATTGTTTTGGCTCTTGAACAATTAAAAGAAAAATCATTAATTACAGAAGCAATTCTTGCAAAAAAAATACGAGAAAACTCAAAGATTCAAGGAAAAAACAAAGCGGGACTTTGTCTAAAAGATTTGGAAATTTGTCTTGAACACTTATCACAAAACAATCAGCTAAACTTTGCTCTTCACTTAAACAGTGCAAATGACATTTTAATAAAAAAAGAGGAAAATTTTAAACTTTTAGAAAGCGATGCAAAAAAACGCCGTCAATCTAGCGAAAAATCAATTTCTGTTTTAACAAACTCAGATTTGCAAAACAAAAAATCAACAAAACAAATTTCCAAAAAACGCACAGATCGAAAAAAATTGCATTTCAATGATATAGAAGATTTTAAATAAATTTTATCTTAATTCCTTGAAAACCTGATTTTATTAAATATATTATATAGGCATGAGGAAGGGACTTCAAAACATTCATTTTTCTTTGCATTCTGTAATCACAAAAAAATCTCAAGAAACAGAATTTAATCTAAAAAAACTTTTTTATATGTGGATTTCTGGAAAAAACGACTCTACAGATTCAGACAAAGATTACACAAACATAGACTGGCTTTGTTCGCCAATTTCAAAAACAGATTTTCCAGAGGAAATCAATTGGCAAGACATAATTGATTATGCAGAAGGCATTCCATTAGAAAAATTGTCCTTAAGTGAAACAGAAAACGACGAACGAAAAATTCTTCGTATGGAAACCGCAGAACATCTTTTTGACAGATTTTTGCACGAAGGTCTTTTGCCAGAACAAAAAAATTGGGTTGAACAAACTTGGAATAAAACTTTTAACAATTTTTCTACAATCGATTACAAAAATTTTGATTACACTCTAGAAGGATTTTCTGGAACTTTTGACGGTAAAAAATTCACTCTTCATGAACAACAAAAAAAAGGTTTTGCATTTCTTTGCAGTAAAGGAAACGGTCTTCTAGCCTACGATGTAGGTGTTGGAAAAACAGCAACAGGAATTGCCGCTGTTGTGCATCAAATTCAGCATCAAAAATGTAAGCGACCTCTAATCATCGTGCCAAAAGCGGTTTATTCAAAATGGGTACACGATATAAACGAACTTTTTCCAAATATCAACCTTATCAAACTAGAAAATTTGAACAAAGAAATTATTGATAATCTTCGCATAAACTCAATTTTTGAAGAATCAAACAAAGGATTTCTTTTGCCAGAAAAATCAGTTTCAATTTGTACAGCAGAAGCAATAGAAAAAATCTATTTTAAAGAAGAAACACTTCCACTTTTACAAGAAAGTTTTAATCACATCCTTTCGCAAAAAAAAATCATTTCATATTTTGAACTTCCATCAAATATTTCTTTTGAAAACTACATATTTTTTGAAGACCTTGGTGCAGATTTAATTCTTGTAGATGAAGCCCATCGCTACAAAAATCTTATAAAAAAAGTTTGCAAAGGTGGTCATTCAGAATTTTCTAGATTAGGATTTGGGGAACCTTCCTCTAGAGCAATAAAAATGTTTGCAATTACAGAATTTATTCATCGTCACAACAATGAAAAAAACGTTTTTCTTTTGTCGGCAACTCCATTTACAAATTCTCCAATGGAAATTTACACAACTTTACTTTTTACTGGTGGAAACGAAATTCGCCAGATTGGCTACAAAGACATCAACGATTTTTTGAACGAGTTTGCAGAAATAAAAATTGAATGGACAGTAAACAACAAAAATCAAGTAGTTCAAAAAACTGTAATGAAAAATTTTCGCTCATTAGACGCCCTTCAAAAAATCATTCAAAATTATATAGATAAAGTAAATGTAGAAGAAGCAAAAATCAGTCGCCCCAAAAAAGAAACTCACGTTATAAAAATTGAACAAACCGAAGTTCAAAAACAAATCTATGAAGAACAAATCCAGCGTCTTTGCAATGCTTCTAGTTTACCAGTAATTTTTTCTGCAATGAACACAATGCGTTTGTGCCTCATTTCGCCAACACTTGTAAAAAATCACAATTCCCACAACAACGATCTTTCTGATTTTGTAACTGCTTCTCCAAAAATGCTTTTTGTTTGCCAAAGTGTAATCAAAATTTATCGGGAAAAACCAGATTGCGGGCAAATCATCTATCTTCCGCGTGGAGTAAAAGAATTTTCAGCAATCAAGAAATATCTTATTCAAAATGAAATTCCAGAAGACGCAATTGGAATAATGAACTCTGGCACAACAGAACTTCGAAAAAACAAAATAACAAAAGCATTTAACGACTCCCAAAAGGTGCTAAAAATTCTTCTTGGTTCAGAAACAATTAGCGAAGGTGTTGACTTAAACGGAAATTCACTCATTTTGTATAATTGCATGCTAGGTTGGAATCCTACAGAACCAGTTCAAGTTGAAGGCCGACTTTGGAGACAGGGCAACAAACAAAAAAAAGTGCATATTGTATACCCCCTTATGTACAATTCATTAGATTCTCTTATCTACCAAAAACACGACGAAAAAGCTAGCCGAATTGATGCAATTTGGGATTACCGAGGTGACAAAATCAACGTGGAAGAAAT
>JAGARY010000429.1 GCA_017622055.1 Treponema sp.
AGTTGCGTCTTGATAATTATTTTTTAAATGAGTTTTTACAAATAAATCTTCAATATGAGTTGTTGGAGTAGTAAACAAATAAACGTCACGGAAGATTCCTGATAAACGCCAGAAATCTTGATCTTCTAACCAACTTCCAGTTGACCATTTATAAACTTGTACGGCTAATTTATTTTGACCTTCACGGTTAATATACTCTGTTAAATCAAATTCACTTGGTGTGAAACTATCTTCACTATATCCAACGTATTCCCCGTTACACCAAACGTTGAATGCTGTCTCCACTCCTTGGAATGAGATACAAACTTTTTGTCCATTCCACTCAGCTGGTACTTCAAAATAAGTTACATATGAGGCTGTTGGATTATATTTAACTGGGATATAAGGTGGCTTTAATTCTTCATGTCCATCCCATGCATACTGTGTATTGACGTAGTGCGGTTTATCATATCCTTGTAATTGAATATGACCTGGAACTTGAATTTTCTTAAATTCTGAAATATCAAAGTCTTCCTTAAAAAAATCTACAGGACGATTTTCCAAAGTGTCGCTGTAATAAAAATCCCAACTACCACATAAATCTTGTTTTAATTCTCCTTCTAAAGTTTTAAAATTGTGGTCAGAATGAGCTTTTTCTCTGTTGATTTCAAAAATCTCTGGATTTTCTAAAATTTCTTTAATTGATTTTGTCGATTTCATTGGAACTCCTGTTTGAAAAAATGATTTTTTCTTTTTATTTAGGGTTTATTACAAATCCTAAAAACCGACGAGTCAAGGCCTTGAGCAAAGCGTGCCTTGACCGTACGTATAATTCAAGTATAACTCATATTTTTCATTTTTCTATAAACTAAATTTGTTTAAATATGCACAAAATGATACAAATTAATCTTTTTTTTATTTAAAAATCAATTTATACTTTTTTTGAAAATAATTTTTTAGAGGGAAAAATGTATACAAATGTTGCTTATTTACACGATTTTTTTGATGAAATTGTTGATGATTCAAAAGATTTACTAGTAACAAGTTGTGGATATTACAGACTTGAAAAACTTCCAATTATTGCCACAGAACGACCAAAAGGTCGAAAAGATTTTCAATTACTATTTATAGCAAAAGGAAAAGGTCATTTTGTAATTAATGGAAAAAAGGAAATAGTTTCTGAAGGTAATATGATTTTATTTAGACCAGATGAATCTCAAATGTATTATTATTATGGAAAAGATAAAACAGAAGTTTATTGGATTCATTTTACGGGGAAAAATGTGGAAGATTTGTTGAATCAATACGATTTTCCAAATAATAAAAATGTATTTTTCGCTGGTTTTTCATCAGATTATGAATGTTTTTATACAAAAATAATTCAAGAATTGCAACTTGAACGAAAAAACTATACAGATATGATTTTTTTATTTTTTAAACAATTGCTGATTGTTGTAAATAGATTTTTAATTGAAGAAAAAAAATCAAACACAGAAATACAAAATAAAATTGAAAAGGCAACTCATTATTTTAATGAACATTACAACGAAGAAATAAATATTGATGATTTTGCAGCTTCAATCAATATGAGCACTTGTTATTTTATTAGGTGTTTTAGACAAATTGTAAGAGTTTCGCCATTGCAATACATTCTTTCTTTACGAATGTCTAATGCAAAAAATCTTTTGGGAAATACAACCTACAATATAAACGAAATTGCCCAAATTGTAGGTTATGAAAATCAACTTTATTTTAGCAGACTTTTTAAAAAAAATGTTGGAATTTCTCCATCTGAATATAGAAAACAAAATTGGAATAATTAAGCTTTTTTGTTAATTTTCCATAGAACAAAACTTATTCCGTAAGCAAAAATTAGCATAAATGGAAGAACAAAAAATGCAAAACCAATTCCTCCGTCTAAAAATCCGTATAAGTCGTAATCGTAAGTTGTTTTTCCATTTTCCAAATGTAGCAAAACATTTAAAGTGTAAAAAATTACATAAACAAAAGTTGGAATTAAACTGATAAACGTAAATTTAAAACATATTTCATCATTTCTTTCAAAAATCAAAAATGAAATTAAATATAAAGTTGGAATAAAAAAGTGCAAGAAAAAATTTGCATTTTTGAATAAATGAAAATATCCAAACTCTGATTTTGGTGCTAAATAAAAAACAGTTACTAACATTGTTAATGTTACACCAATTGTTCCTGCCAATTTTAATGGGAAAAGTGCTTTTGGTAGATCTGCTTTTTTCTTGCAGATTACTAATAATTCAAAAATTGCAAAAATCCCACTTACAATTCCTGCAAAAATATTTGAATCTGTTGTGAAAAATTTAAATGTTGAAAAATCTGGTTTTTCAAGAAAAGTTCCATCAGTCATAAAATGAAAATCAAATAATTCACAAGAAATTGCAAAAATCATAAGTAAAAAAATTGCCAAGTTTAAAGCAAACGAAACGTAGATATTTTTTTTCATAAAAATCCTCAAAAATCCTCTGTAAATTTGTTTTATATTAAATTAAATATATTTACTCCATTCTTCAAATAATTTTTCTTCAGATGTAAAGTGATGAACTTTTATTCCTAATTTTGCAGCCGCTTCACAATTTTCAATTTTATCATCTGTAAAAAACGCATCTTCTGGAGAATAATTTTCTGCTTTTAGAATAGTTTCAAAAAAATCAACATTTGGTTTTATTTTTGCAATTTTGTTTGAAGGGTAGGTTTGATTAAAAAAAGCGTAATCTCCACATTCCAAATGATTTTCCCAATGACTTTGGATTGTATTTGTTCCACAAACAACTCTGTGTTTTTCTTTTAGCTTTTCAATTAATTCAACAGTCAATTTTTTTCTTGAAGGATGAAAATGCATTCTGAATAAATCTGTTGTTACCTCTGAAATTTTTGAAAAATCTAAAGTTTGTGAAAAATCATAATTTTGAATTACTTTTTTTTGTTTTTTTAAAGAAAGTTTTTTTATTTCTTTTATAATTTTATTAAAAGTTGCCCAAAAATCATTTGTGCAAATATTTCCAAGTTGATAATCTTCCCAAATATTAAAATTTTTATATTTGCATATTTTATAAAAATCTTTTGAAGTAAGATTTAAATCTTTGCAAAGAGATTCCATTTCAAAAGTGTTTGTTACAACACCGCCCATATCAAAAATAAATAACATAATAATTAATATTACTTATTTTTCTATTATTCTTCAACTAGGATTTTTTTTGCAAATTGGAACTTGTTTTGAAAGTTTGCTGCAAGTTTGCAGTTTCTTTATTTTTTTCTACAAATTCATTATAATAGTTTTATGAGTTCAAATAATTTTCCGAGGTGTTTCCTCAAACAAAAAGAAGAAAAAGAAATTTTACAAGGTTTTCCATGGGCTTTTGATAACGAAATTTTGTATTTTAAACATCGCCCAAATGAAAAATCTGAATGGAAAAAAGAAGATTTTGAAAAATGTACAATTCCAAATGGTTCAGCCGTAGAATTATATACAAATGCAGGCGGATTTTTAGGAACAGGAATTTTAAATCGTAATTCAAAAATTTCTGTTAGATTAATTTCAAATGATCACGCAGATGTTGTTTTTTCCGATATAGAAAACTTTTGGCTTCAAAAAGTTGAAGATGCATTTTTTATTCGTAAAGTAAATTTTTCTAAAAAAGATTCTTACAGATTAATTTTTGGCGAAGCAGATTTAATTCCCGGATTAATTTGTGATTTATTCTGTGATGTTGAAGGAAATATCTATCTTGTAGTTCAGTTTTTATCAATGTCTTGTGATGTTTTTAGATCCGAAATTTTAAACGCGTTGTTAAAAATTGTAAAACCAGATTTTATTTTTGAACGTTCAGATAATTCTGTTAGAGAAAAAGAAGGTTTACCATTAGTTGCTGGTTGGCTTAATCTAGAAGATTCTGATTTTTCTATTGCTTCAGAAAATGATGAAAAATATTTTGGAAAAGACAATGTGATTATTGAAGAAAACGGATTAAAACTTTTGCTTGATATTACAAATGGTCAAAAAACTGGATATTTCCTTGATCAAAAGTTCAACAGAGCAGAAATTAAAAAGTATTGTAAAGGAAAAAAGGTTTTGGATACTTTTACTCACACTGGTGCTTTTGGTTTAAATGCTTTTGCGGCTGGTGCAAAAGAAGTAATTTCTGTTGATATTTCTGAAGACGCAGTTGAAATTGTAAAAGAAAATATAAAATTAAATAATGCAACAAAAACAAATAGTGCAGTTTGTGCCGATGTTTTTGATTTACTCAAAAAATATGAATCAATGAATGAAAAATTTGATGTGATTATTCTTGATCCACCAGCTTTTACAAAGTCTGCAAAAATGATTGAAAAAGCATACGGTGGCTACAAAGAAATAAATCTTCGTGCAATGCGTCTTTTAAATAAAGGTGGCATTTTAATTACTTGTTCATGTTCATATTTTATGGAAACAAATATGTTTTGTGATATGATTATGCACGCTGCTATGGATAGTCACAAAAAAGTTCAAATCTTAGAAAAACGTGGTGCTGGTCCAGATCATCCTGTTTTGGTAGGTTACCCAAAATCTGAATATTTAAAATGTGTGGTTTGCCGTGTCTTATAATTGTGTAATAATTTTAGGTCCAACTGCTGTTGGAAAAACTGCAATTGGTGTAAATGTTGCTTCTTATTTTAATGCAGAAATAATTTCTGCAGATTCTCGTCAAACTTATTGCAAACTTGATATTGGCTCTGGAAAAGATTTGGATGAATATATTGTAAATGGAAAACAAATTCCATATCATTTAATTGATATTGTAAGTTTGCCAACAGAATACAATGTTTATAATTATCAACAAGATTTTTACAAAGCATTTTCAGATATTAAAAGTCGTAATGTTTTGCCAGTAATTGTTGGTGGAACTGGAATGTATCTTGATGCAATTGTGCGAG
>JAGARY010000430.1 GCA_017622055.1 Treponema sp.
AAAATGACGGAAAATAAATAATATGACAAAAATAATAATTAACGGTGATTTTCTTTGCAGAAATCTAACAGGAATAGAAAGATTCGCATTTGAAATATGTAAACATCTCGACAGTTTAATAGAAAAAGAAAAAATTGGTATTTATATTCCTAAAAATGCTAAAGTTATTCCAGATTATAATAATATAAAAGTAATACTTTCAAAAAAAGAATGTAAAGTATTTCCATTATGGGAACATTTTGAATTTGGTAAATTTGTAAAAAAGAACAAATACATACCTTTGGATTTTTCAAATGTTACACCTTTAGGAACAAAAGGGATAGTTTTTATTCATGATATATATGCAAAACTTTATCCACAAGATTTTTCTCGTTTTAGAGATAAATTAATTAACATATATATGTGTTTTATGTATAAATATGCTGCAAAAAATGCAAAACTATTGCTAACAGTATCAGAATTCAGTCGTAATCAAATTATAAATACATATAAAATTTCAAAAAATAAAATCTATGTAATACCAAATGGCTGGGATCACTTTAAGGATATCAAACCTGATGAATCAATTATAAAAAACAATCCAAAATTACAAAATGATTTTTATTTTACATTAGGAAGTCTATCTTTACGAAAGAATTTAAAATGGGTTGCAGAATATGCTCAAAATAATCCAAATGAAAACTTTGCAATTTCTGGAAAAATGCTATCTGGCTTAGTTCCCCACGAACTTGAAATATTAAAAACTTTAGATAATGTTATTTTACTAGGATATGTTTCTGATGAACAAGTAAAAGCGTTGATGCAAAAATGTAAAGCATTTGTTTTTCCAAGTTATTATGAAGGATTTGGGATTCCTCCTCTAGAAGCTCTATCTTGTGGTGCAAAAATCATTGTTTCTAAAACAGCTTCACTTCCAGAAATTTATAAAAGTACAGCTTATTATATAAATCCAAATGACACCAATGTAAATTTAAATAAATTACTTTTAGAATCCGTAGAATCTCCAGATGAAATATTAAATAGTTATACATATAAAAATGCTGCAAACAAATTCTATAAAATATTACAAAGTAAAATAAAATAATTATGTAATAATATTCTACATAATATAAAATTATGTTACAATAAGTTTATGACCCTTGCAATTGATTGTCGTGTTTTAGATTCAAGTGGAATTGGTGTTTTTTTAAGAGAATGTTTATTAAGATTTAATTCTCAAGATGTTACTTTAATTTTAATTGGTTCTGCAGAAAAAATCAAAAAACTATCTTTAAAAAATGCTTCAATTCTTGAATGCAACATAAAAACTTTTTCTCTAAAAGAACTATTTTGTTTTCCAAAAACATTACTCAAACAAATTAATAAATGTGATGCGTATTTTACTCCCTACTTTAATATTCCTTCTGGAATTAAAATTCCAGTTTTTTCTACAATCCACGATATGATTTTTCCAGATATGCCAGAACTAACTTCAAAAATTGGTTTAATGGCTAGAATGTTTTTTTATAAAAGAGCATCAAAAAAATCTGATTTAATTTTTACAGTTTCAAAGTTTTCAGAAGAACGAATTAAATATTTTCTACCAAAAACAAAAAAAACAAAAGTCATTTACAATGGACTTTCTAAATATATTATCAATTCTCTAGAAAATTATTCTTTTGAAGAAAAAAAAGATGATTATATATTATTTGTAGGGAATATAAAAAAACACAAAGGATTAAAAACTTTAATTACAGCTTTTACAAAAGCAAAACAAAATGGATTTAACAAAAAACTTTTCATTGTTGGTAATGCAGAAAATTTTAGAACAAAAGACACCGAAATTGCCTCCCTAATAGAATCTGCACCAAAAGATTCCATCAAGTTTACTGGATTTTTGTCAGACAAAGAACTTTTATCTTACCTTAAAAATGCCGATTTATTAGTTCAACCATCTTTATACGAAGGTTTTGGCATTCCACCTTTGGAAGCAATGTCTTTGGGAACGCCAGCTTTTATTTCTGACATTCCAGTTTTTAAAGAAATTTATGAATCTTTTCCTGTTACATATTTTAAAACAGAAGATAGTGATGATTTATGCATAAAACTTATTAATATGTATAAAAATATAGACAATTTACCTAGAATAAACCTTACATCAGAACAAAAAGATAAATATACCTATGATAAAACAGCAAATTTAATCTTACAAACAATTAGGGAGAACTTATGAAAGTAGCAATTGTTCATTATTGGTTAGTTACAATGCGTGGTGGAGAAAAAGTTTTGGAAGAACTTTGTAAACTTTTTCCTCAAGCTGATATTTTTACAAATGTTTATGATGAATCAAAAATTTCAGATACAATCAAGTCTCACAAAATTTATACAACAAAAATAAATAAGTGGCCAATGGCAAAAAAATTTTATCAAAAATATATGCCTTTTATGCCAAAAGCTCTTATGGATTTAGATTTAACTGGCTACGATTTAGTAATTTCTAGTGAATCAGGTCCTGCAAAAGGCGTAGTTCCCTCACCTAATGCTTTTCATCTTTGCTATTGCCACACACCTATGCGTTACCTTTGGGACATGTACCACGAATATTTTAGAAAATCCAATCCTATTGTAAAGTTTTTTATGAAAAATATGATTCCTTCATTACGACTTTGGGATGTTATGTCTTCAAATCTTGTAGATTGTTTTGTGGCAAATTCTCATTATGTGCAAGCAAGAATTAAAAGATATTATAACCGTGATGCAAAAGTAATTTTTCCACCTTGCGATATAGAAAAATATGTTAATAATCAAAGAAATCCAAAAGATTTTTATTTATTCTTTGGCCAGTTAGTTGGTTATAAACGTGCAGATTTAGCAATTGAAGCTTGTATAAAATCTGGACGAAAACTTGTTGTAATTGGGGACGGAAAATCAAAAGAAGCTCAAAAATATGCAAACACAGGATTAATTACTTTTACAGGTCGTGTTAGTGATGAAGAAGTTGCAAAATATCTTTCAGAAGCAAAAGCGTTAATTTTCCCAGGAATAGAAGACTTTGGAATTATTCCTGTTGAAGCAAATGCAGCTGGCTGCCCTGTTTTGGCTTACAAAGAAGGCGGTGCAATTGATTCAATTGAAGAAAATGAAACAGGATTATTTTTTGAAGAACAAACTGCAGAATCAATTATTGAATGTATGAACAAATTTGAACAAATTGAATCTTCTTTTACAAATAGAGAAGTTTTTACAAATCATGTAAAACAGTTTTCAAAAGAAGAATTTATTACTCAGATTTCAAAAGCAATTGAAGAAAGAAAAAGAATTTAGTTTATAAAAAACTAATCTTCACATTAAAAAATGCTTCAACACCAAACTCAAAATTGTCTGTAATATTTTTATGATTATAAATAAAAATAAAAGATAATTTTGAGTTTAATTCAAAATTTTTATTTATAATATATTTTCCTTGTAAAGAAAGTTCATTTGTATACTGTATAATACCTGTTAAAAAGTGATTTCTTCCAACATTTTCCGCGTCTTCAGATTTCATTTTTTTATTTCTATATAAAACAGAAGGATAATATCCATAAATCTCAACAGGTTTTCCATTTTCATCATAAACAATTATTTTTTTATCAAATAGATTAAAAGAATTTATTCCATGGGCAACAAAAAGATATCCAAAGTCAATTTTAAATTTTTCTATGTGATTGTATGTTATTTTAAACTTTCCACCAATTGAATCTGGACCAAAAGAAGTTCCAATCCAGGAACGAATTGGAATATTTGAATAAGAATGCATATTAAATCTTTCTCTATACAAAGACCAATCTGCTCCTTGTTTTATGTACATAAATGGAGAAGAATAAACACCTTCTATTGAAAAACTTAACCAATTTAAAGACTTTTTCAAAGGAATATTATATTCCATACCAAGTTGAAAAGAAAAACTATCAGGAATTGAATCTGAAGATACACTGCCAAGTTCAGTTAATGTTTGAAGTTCATTCATTGCGTACAAACTATATATTCTTGCGTTTTTAAAAGGAATTATATCTAAAGTAACTCCCAAATATTGACTTATATGAGCTTCTCCATAAACTTGTTTTTCAAAAGGTGTATAATATTCATCCCAAGCATTAAAAGAATGCATTATCATCAAAGGATTTAAAAATCTAATTTCAAAAGGTCCATCAACTAAAGTTCCTTCTACTAAGCCAAGTTTAATTCTATTAAAAATTGAAAATTCAAATTGGTGTAAATACATATATTTATTTTTTTGAATTTCAACAACATCAATATTAAATTTAAACTTTGGTGCAAAAAAACTTAACTGAATATAAGCATCTGTTTCAAAATTTGAATTGTAGATTACACTTCCCGTTGTTGTTCTTCCAATTTCTAAACCTTCCTTTGCTATATGTAAATTTATTCCCCACCAATTAAATGTATAACCACCACTAAAAAATGCATTTCGTGGATTAAGAAAATCCATATCAGAACCTGACAATGGTATGTTCGAAATATTATCAGGCTCACTCATTGCCCAATATGATTTTCCTAAAAACGGTTCTGCATAAATCATTGCATATTTATCAAAACTTATTGAAATAGGAACTGAAAAAATTGGTGAAACAAACTCATTTTCCATATAATTTGAAACACTTCCATATCCTGAATCAATTCCATTTTGTTCACCTGTATAGTCAGTTGCAAAACTCCAATCTATATTTGGATTTGTTTTGAACAAAAAAGAAGGAGACAAATTTAATTTTAAATTCACTTTTACAGGTCCAAATGAAAATAGTGATTTTGAATCATATAAATAATTTTGTATTTTATAATACAAATCTTTTCCACTTGAAGAAAGATTATAAAAATCAATTGATTTTAGGAACATGTTAACTTCTGCCACAGAAATTGGAGAATTATCTAGTAGTGATATTTGCTTTGACTCCAACTGTAAATAATAAATTGCATCATAAATCCAATGAT
>JAGARY010000431.1 GCA_017622055.1 Treponema sp.
TCAGAAATGGAGAAAGAAAAAATGGAACATTATGAAAAACAAAGTTTTGAACCAGAAGAATTAGAAGTTTGGGTTTATGGAGAAATTAACAATGACTGTAAAGCATTTTCTATAGATGAATGGACATATCGCATTCACCAAAACATTTTGATTTTAGCATACGAAAATCCATTAACAATTACAGATATTTCAAAAGGACTAGGAATTTCGGCTGCATACATTGAACCAATTGTGGAAGAATTGATTAATTATGATTTTATGGCAAGAATTGGAGATAAAGTTTATACAACCTTTATAATTTTTAATCAGCAAGATAGATTCAAAGCTTATGATTATGAAAAATCACTTGCAAAACAATATGCTAAAAAAATGTGGGAAGATTTGGAATGTCATTTAGAAAGAATACGTCAGCAAGATTTCTACAAAAGAATGAATAAAAAACAACAAGCAAGTTTAATTCAATTTGCGGCAATTTTTATAATTCAACAAGCAACAGCAAAAACTTTTAATGAAAAATTTGCTACAAAAGATAATTTTCTTGAAATTAATCACGAATCTGGTTGGCAAGGTTACGCTTATGGTTTTAGAGAACCAATAAATTACAAACCTAATTGGGATTATGATACAGGATATGAATTATGCAAAATGAATGGATGTCATAGCGTTTCTAATATAAAATACAAAGATAATATAAAATTAGGTTTTTGGGCCTATGATGTGGCATCAGGTTTTACTTGGAGTCAATGGAGCCCTTTGGACGATTTTCAATTTTTAAAAGTTGCTTATGCTTTTTATTCAAAAGAAAAAGAAAATATATCTCTTATAGTCCCAAATTTTTTTGATAATGAGCTGATTGAAAAGTATAAAAAATTCAATTTCATAAGTAAAGATGATAATTCAGATTTTGAACTAAATATTCCTGTCCTAAATAAAAACGAATTTAAAATCTACATTGAAGAAATTATTAATAAAAGTATTGATGATTTTTCTAACAAATTCAAATCAGAATTGGAAGAACTATATATAAATCCAATAAAACCACCAAAACATCTTACAAAGAAAATTCCTGAAAGAATAAAATATCACCTTTGTGCAGATGCGTTTGTAATGGCTCTGATTTACCAAGGAGCATGGAACGGTTATTACAAATCCCATTTTCCAATTGGCAAAGAAAAGGTTCCAGCAATTGTAATTTTTGAAGATAATATAGAATAAAAAATCTATAGAACAAGTTTTGCAACACGAAACATAAGGCGTCGGGGAAGATTTGAAAATTTGAAAAGTTACTTTTCGCCGACGCCACTTCCTGTGCTAATCTTTTTAATCCATTTTTCGCTTTTGAGGCGGTAGAGGCACCAGAATGTTTTTGCAATTTCATCAGATTTTAGGCAAACATAAATCCAAAATGCAGACCATTTAAACACAAAACCTGCAAGAATTCCTAAAGGAATTGCCAAGGCCCAGCTAAAAATGTTATCTGCAAGCATGAGCATTTTTGTGTCGCCGCCACCACGCA
>JAGARY010000432.1 GCA_017622055.1 Treponema sp.
TTCTCTGTTTTTTCTCAAACAATAACAAGCGATGCAGGAATGACTGTTCCTGATGATAGAATTAGAACAGATAAAGAAACTTTTGCTTCTGATGAATTTAGACGCGGTGTTCAAGCATATTATAAAGGTGCTTTTAATGAAGCAATTGTTCAATTTGAAAAAGCTTTGTCTTATATGCCAAACGACAATTTAATTTTGGAATGGCTGGGAAAAGCTTATTATAAAACTGGTGTTGAAGGTTCTGCATTACAATATTGGCAAACTGCAAATGATAATGGTTATGGTGGACTTCTTCTTCAGAATAAAATTGAAATTGTAAGAGAAAGACGTGTTACTGGTGATTCAAAAGATAAATTGATGAGACTTTCTGAAGCAGGCAGTTTTCCTGGTGAATTTAATGGTCAATTGATTTTTAGTGGTCCAGTTTCTGTTTTGCCAAATCCAAATGGAACTATGTATATTGCCACATACAATTCTAATCAAATTATTTTAATGAATCAAAATGGAAAAGTAATTGATAGAATTACGGGGCCTATGAATGGTTTTGATAGACCTTCCGATATAATTCGATTAAAAGATGGAAATATTCTTGTTTCAGAAACTTTTGGTGATAGACTTGCTTTATTAGACAAAAATGCAAAGTTTATTAAATACATTGGAAAAAAGGGACGGCAACTTGGTGAAGTTGTGGGACCTTTGTATTTGGCTCAAGATGATTTAGAAAGAATTTATGTTACAGATTCTGGAAATCGCAGAGTTGATGTTTTTGATAAAGAAGGAAATGCTTTATTCTTTTTTGGTGGAAAACAAAATGGTTTTTCTGGATTAAAAATGCCAACTGGAATTACAGTTTTTGAAGATAAAGTTTTTGTAGTTGATTCTGACTTGGGAACAATTTACGAATTTGATACTGCTGGAAATTTTGTTGGTGAACTTATTGAAAAAAATACATTTGAAAAACCTGAAGCATTAAAAATTTGGAATGATAAATTAATTATTTGTGATAAAAATAAAGTTCTAGCTGTGGATCCTTATTCCGGGGCTTTGTTTGAATATGTTAGAACAGGAAATGCTCCTTCAAGAGTGACTACAGCTGTAGCTGATGTGAATCAAAATGTTATAGTTTCTGATTTTACAGCTAACGAAATTTATATTATGTCTAAAACTCAAGAATTGGTTGGTGGATTTTTTGTTCAAATTGAACAAATTGATTCTTCAAAGTTTCCAAATGTTACATTAGAAATAAAAGTTGAAAATAGACATCGTCAACCAGTTGTTGGACTTCAAGAAGAAAATTTTTATTTAACAGAAAATAAAAGACCTGTGAATAAATTAAAATTTTTAGGTTCTGCTTCAAATAATACAGTTGCAGATATCACTTTGATTATTGACAGATCATCTACATCAAATCTTTATAAAAATGAAATTGAAACTGCAGTAAAAGAAGTTGCTGCTTCAATGAATAATCAAGGAACTTTAAGAGTAATTTCTGCGGGGGCTGTTCCTGTTACTGAATATATAGGGCGTCCTATTGGTGTTGAAAATTTTACAATTGATACTTTGAAAAATCCAACATCAAAAAATGTTGCTTTAGATTTGGCTATTAGACTTGCTACAAATGATTTAATAAACGCAGAAAAAAAACGTTCTATAATTTTGATTTCTGCTGGAGACACAAAAAATTATACATTTGAAAAATATAATTTGGCTGAATTAACTTCTTATGTAAATAATAACAGTGTTGGTTTTTCCCTTATTCAAGTGATGCAAAATGCAGTTACTGATGAAGTTGATTATATTATAAACAACACTTGTGGCGATTTATATTACGTATTTAGGCCAGAAGGATTAAAAAATATTGTTTCTGATATTTTAGATATTCCACAAGGAGTTTATCAATTATCGTATACTTCTTTGTTACAAACTAATTTTGGTCAAGCTTATCTTCCTGTTGAAACTGAAGTTTATTTATTAAACAGAAGTGGAAGAGATGAAAGTGGATATTTTGCTCCTTTGCAATAGTTTTTTTCTGAAATTATTAAAACTCAATTTTTAAACCTAATTGTAGAAGAACGTTTAAAGTCACACCAGTTTCGTTTATTGATATTCCAGAGCCAAATCCTGTGTTTATAGAAGCGTATTTTAAGATTTTTACATCACAATTGTGAATATATTCATATTTTTGTGAAAATTCATTATTTGAAAAAGCTAATCCAACAGAAATTGAATCTTTCCTTGTTGTTATAAATGAATTGTCTTTGCGTGTAAAAATGTAATATAAAACAGAGACTAAACTTGATTTTCCAGGTCGTTCCCAGCTAATTCTATTGTTTATGAAAAAGTTGTTTTGTGTTTCATAAGTTGCGTCTATGGTAAAGTTGATTTTGTGTGAATTTTTTAAATACAGTGAAGTTGAAGTAAATATATTAATTTTTAATTGTGAGTTTTCAAGACTGAAATTTGGATTTTTGTATACTGAATTTGTTGAAAAAAGAAAATCTATGTTTTTTGTGATTGCTGTATTTTCTGTTTGAAGCTTAAATTGATATATTTCATTTAGGTTTTGAACTTTGCTAGTGTCTTTTGCACATTCAAATGTAATTGATGAAGGAACAAAAAAATCAACATTGCTATTAAAAAGTTTTCTTTTCCAGTTAATTTTGTAAGTGGAATTAAATAAAAGTCCAATATATTGAGTTGTGTTTTTGAAATTATCATTTATTTTTTTATCGAATAAATCAAAAATTGGGAATATTCCATAGAACCAACAAAAATCACCTTGAGTTTCAAATAATTTTTGTGAATCAATAAAATAATTTCCGTTTGAATGGGCGGCATTTTCTGAAAAAAGAGATTTTTCCCAATAGAATGTAAATCTATGGTTGTCAATTGTAATTGGAAGCAGAAGATGTATTTTTGTTTTTGTTCCATATTTTGATGTTATGATATTTGAATAGTTTTGTAAAAATGTAATATTCAATTCTGGAGCAAAATCAAAAAAAGGTGTTTTTGTAATAAATGTTGCTGCATAATTTTCGTTTCTGTTTTCTGCTTTTTCATTTCCTGTTGAAAATGCTAATTTGGTAATGTCTAACCATGATGAAAAATAATTCAAATTTGATGAATCATTTTGTTGCTGTGAATTTTTAATTTTTTGTAGAAAATCTGCATAAATATTAAAATCTAATTCTACTTTAGAAATTGGAATTGAAAAGTTTAGATTTACTGTAGAGTTTTGTTGTTGTGAATAAAAATAATCTTTTGAAGTTGTTTTTGCTAAAATATTAATTGGGACAAAATAATTTGAAAAATCAAATTCTAAACTGTTTTCTTTTTGTAAAGATTTTTCTTCATTATTGAATCTGTATATTTCAGAA
>JAGARY010000433.1 GCA_017622055.1 Treponema sp.
AAACTCTTTTGGTGAATATGAAATTGTTGGTATTAATACATGGAAATTATACAATCGTCAAGACACAAATTTTGCAGTTCCAGTTTCAACTATCAAAAAATTTATAGATGATGCACTCAATGGAACAAAATCATTTGAAATTGACAGAGACAGCATAATCATTGAAAGATCAGAAAAAATGCATAAAGTATTAAACAAATTCGATGTTTCTTTTGATGAAATTGTTGATTTCATTTCTATTGATTATGTAGCAACTGAAGGTGAAAAAATATTCAAACAAGCTTCAAATCAAGCTAGCATGGGAAATATCAAAACTTTAAATACTTATTTACAATATTCTCCAATTCTAAGTATTAAATATTCCATAGGTTGGCACTTGGTAACAGAATACCACAAAAACGAAGTGAATTATGACAGAAGTAAAAAATCTTCGGTAAAAGAAAGTGAACTACCACAAATTAATAAACCTATTCAATATGAAGGCGAAGATATTTGGTTTACAAGACTTTACAACGGAGCTTCAAGACGTACTAGCCAAGTAGATTGGATTTTTTCAAATGGTGGATGGCAAATTTTAAAATTCACAAATGGTGCTGCAAAAAAGAGTGATAGAATAAGCAGAGAAGATACATCTGATTCTATGAATACAGAACGTAGAAATCAAAAACAAAATAAACTTCAACTTTCAACACCATTTTTTATGCAAATTAGTTATGGGAAAAATTTATTTAATACAAGTCAAATAAATACTATGTTTAACCATGTGGCTGAAATAAATATAAAATGTAATAATTTTCTTTCTCTAAATGCATCCACAGAAATATTAGAAACAATGTGTTTTATAACACAAAATGGAACACGATCTAATGTAATACATAGCATAACACCTACAATTGGAGTACAAGGACAACTTCCATTATTTTATGCAAAAATTATTTTTATGCCTTACCAAAGTATAAATGCTGGAGTTGAAATTACTAATTTAAACACACCACAAGTAGAATTTATTGTAACTGGAAAGATAGGTGCAAAATTCTTTTTAACATTTGCAAACAATAACTTTGGATTTTTTGTTGATTCAAATATAGCTATTAAATTAGGATTTACAGAATTTAGAGCAATAAATTCCCCACTTTCTTTATCTTTAGGTATTGCATTTTAAGTAAAAACAGGTAGTCAAGGCACATTTCATTCAATCCTTGACTCACCTTTATTTTGGTTTTTCAAACCTTATAAAAAAACTAAACAAAAATGGGCTGTCCAATAACTACAAAATATTATTGGGCAGCCCATTTTTTTGCATTGTAATCTTTAATTTTTCAACTAATTTTATTTACAATCTTTTGCAAGAATTTTTGCAATGTTAGGACGTTTTACTAAATCGCCTTTTAAGCCTTCTTCACGTGCTTTGTTTACATAATCTGGACTTTGGAAGCTGTATGTAAAGTTTGTGTGAACATCGTAAGTTCCTTTCATCAATGCATAAGCGTCTTCTGTCATAACAAGTTCTTCGTCTGTTGGAATTACAAAAATCTTTGTTTTTGAATCATCTGCGTGAATGTAAGTTTCTGCGTTTCCTGTAAAAGACCATTGGTTTCTTTCTGGGTCAATTTTAATTCCGTAGTTTTCTAATCCAGAACAAACTTTTTCACGAATAATTGGACCACGTTCACCAACTCCTGCTGTCCAAACAATTGCATCAACATGACCAAGTTCTGCCATATATTGACCAATATATTTTTTAATTCTTAAAGCTTCCATTTCTATACAAAGCTTAGATTTTTCATCACCTTCGCTAGCAGCAATTTCAATATCACGACGATCTGCATATTTTTCTGTAATTCCCAAACATCCTGATTTTTTGTTTAAAGCAGTGTCCATTTCGTCTGCAGACATTCCAGTTTTACGCATAATGTAGAATGGAAGAGCTGGGTCTAAATCACCAGAACGAGTTCCCATTACAAGACCTTCAAGTGGAGTAATTCCCATTGATGTGTCATAACATTTTCCATTTTTAACAGCACACATAGAAGCACCGTTTCCAATGTGACAAATGATGATGTTTGTATCTTTTGGATCTTTTCCTAATAAAACAGAAGCACGTTTTGCTGTGTACAAGAAAGAAGTTCCGTGGAATCCATAGCGACGTGCACCATATTTTTCGTACCATTCGCGAGGAATTGCATACATAAATGTTTCTTCTGGCATTGTTTGGTGCCAAGCTGTATCCATAATTGCTGCATGTGGAACATTTGGTAAAACTTTTTGAGCAGCTTCAATACCCATAATATTTGCAGGCATGTGAAGAGGTCCCAAATCAATTACAGAACGGAAAGTATCTAAAACTTCTGGAGTAATTAAAACAGATTTTGTAAATTTGTCTCCACCATGTAAAACTCTGTGACCTACAGCACCAATTTGGCTCATATCAGAAATAACACCAACTTCTTTGTCTGTAATTTCTTTCATAATAAGTTCGATTGCTTCTTTGTGAGTTGGACATGGACTTTCCAATTCAATTTTTTGACCTTTAGCTTTGTGTGTAATGCAAGAACCTTCAATTCCAATGCGTTCTACAACACCATTTGCCATAACTTCTTTGTTATCCCAATCGTAAACTTGATATTTAGCAGAAGATGAACCACAGTTCAAAGTTAAAATAACCATAAAAAATGCCCCTTATTATTTTGAAAAATTAATTATTTTTTACATTTTTTACTGGCGGAAAGCGTATTAAATGCGGATTAGGCCAGAGTTTAATACGTACGGTCAAGGCACGCTCTGCTCAAGGCCTTGACTCGTCCGTTTTTAGGGTTTGTATTAAACCCTAAATAGAAATGAATATTTTAAGTATATTCCAATTTGAAAGGTTTTTCAATGAAAAGCAAAAAAAATAGTAATTTTATTTTCTTACGTATTCAGCAAAATATGTGTAATATCCATTTTCAACTGTAAATTCTTTTTTAGCATCTTCTAAAGAATCACAATATGTTTTTCCACCAGCATCAGAATCTTTGTATGCATTAGAAAATTCACATGAAATTTCTGTTAGATTTTTGTAGCAAATTGCATTAAATTTTGTTTTGTTTTCTAAAGAATAAAAGATGTAATCATTTGTGATTTCTTCTATTGCACCTGTAAAGCCAAAACCCCAACCGCCATCATCGTAAACAACTGTCGTTTCGGAAATTGAATAACCATCTACGGACTGACTTTTCCATTCTCCAAAAATAGAAGCGGATTTTGGTTCAGAACAAGAAACAAAAACACCAACAAACATAGCAAATGCTATGACCAAAAGAGAAAATTTAAATTTTTTAAACATATTTTCCTCAAAGAACCGAAATTGCGCAGTTCTTTAAAATTAAGATTATTTTTCATACGAAAAATATTGGGGCTTTTTGCCACCTGCGTACCAAAGTTTCCGGGCTCCAAACTGAATCTACAAACCTTCCCAAAATCTAAAAAAAATCAATTTCAGTGGTTGAAAACTGTAAATTGTAAGCATTTGTTACCGTTGCGCACTCAGCTTGTGATTTTCACACAATTCCATTGAAATACACGAATGTAGTTTATTTAGAATGAATAAAAAATGCAACTATATATTAATAGTTTTGTTTTAAGATTATGCCCCCTGTTAACATTTTTATTTACAAGAAATCTTCCAAATTATCATAAGGAATTGTAACCATTTTACATTTTGTTTTTTAATGATATTATAGACAAAATGACAAATCTTGTGTTTATGCAACTTTAAAATACAAAATCTGTCAAAAAAAGTATTATTGGAGGCGATGTTTATATGAAAAACATCAAGAAAAAGTTTACGAAAAAACTGATTACAGTTTTTTTATCTGTATTTTTTGTGTTTAGTACAATTTCAGTTGTAGCTTGTGGTTCTACAAAAGTTGAAAGTACTGTACAAGGCACAAAATTAAAATCAAATGACAAAATTAAAACAGGCGTTTTAGAAAACGGAATGAACTATTATGTTCTTGAAAACAAAATTCCGGCAAACAGAATTTTTATGCGTCTTGTTGTAAAAGTTGGTTCAAATGTTGAAGAAGAAAATGAACAAGGTGTAGCTCACTTTATTGAACACCTTTGTTTTAACGGAACTGAAAATTTTGAAAAAAATGATATTGTTCATTATTTTGAAAAAATTGGTATGAATTTTGGTTCTGATGTAAACGCTTACACTTCTTTTGAACAAACAGTTTATATGCTTGAATGTCCAGCTGATGATCCAGAAATGTTTAAAACTTCTATGCAAATTCTTTGTGATTGGGCACATGCAGTTACTTTTGATTCCGAAGAATTGGAAAAAGAAAGAGGCGTTGTAATTGAAGAATGGCGCACAAGAGAACAAGGAATTCAAGGTCGTTTATCAAATTTCCAAGTTAACAGTATTTTAAAAGATTCAAGACATTCAGAAAGACTTCCAATTGGTAAACCAGAAATTATAAAAAACATTACAAGAGAAGAAGTTATTGATTTTTATAAAAAATGGTATCGTCCAGAAATTATGTCTGTAGTTGTAGTTGGAGATAAAAACGTTTCTGAACTTGAAAAAGTTGTAAAAGAAACAATGGGAAAAATTCCTGCATCAGAAAAACCAATTTCTGTTCCAAAATACAATGTTCCTGTTCAAACAGAAAAATCAATTGCAAGATTTAGTGATAAGGAACAAAAATATCCTTTAGTTTATTTCTTCCAACAAAAAACAGAAAATCTTTCTTGTTCAACAGAAGAAGTTTTAAAAGAAAATCTTACATGTGGAATTGCAAATTTAATTGTAAATGCAAGACTTTCTGAAATCTCTTTAAAACCAGAAGCACCTTGGCTTGAAGCTGTAATGTTCCAACAAAGTTTGTCTAACGAAGGCGTTTTTAACTGCATTGGATTTGTTCCAAAAGCAAATATGTATGACGTAGCTATAAAAACTCTTTTTGATGAATACGACAGATTTTTAACATTTGGTGTAACAGAAAGTGAACTTGAAAGAACAAAGCAGGCATATTTTGCAAGCATTGAACAAAATTACAAAAATAAAGATAAAACTCTTTCTAATGATTATGTAAATTCAATTGTTGGGCAAATTTTAAATGATAACACATCTTTGTCTCCAGAAGATGCTTACAAATTGCAAACAAAACTTCTTGCAGAAATCACTTTGGATGATATTAAAACAGTTTCAAACAAATATTTTTCTGATCGTGGTACAATTTGTAACATAATTCTTCCAGAAGGAGAAAAATCTGTTCCTTCAGACAAAGAAATTATGAACATTTGGACAAGTTATAAAAATACTGAAATTTCAGCTTACCAAGAATCTGTTTCTGAAAAACCTTTGTTAGAAAAACCTGCAAAAAAAGCAAAAATCAAATCAACAAAAAAAGTAAAAGAACTTGATGCCACTGAATATGTTTTAGAAAACGGAATTAGAATTATTACTAAAAAAACTGATTTCAAAAAAAATCTTGTGCAAATGAGTGCAAACAGTAAAGGTGGAACGTTTTATATAGAAGAAAAGGATTTTCCTTCGGCTGTTTACGCAACTTCTTATGCCACACTTTCGGGCTATGGTGATGTTTCTTTTACAGATTTACAAAAAAAATTAACTGGAAAAACAGTAAATTTTAATTCTGCAATTAACAACACTACCGAAGGAATTTATGGTTCATCTTCTAATGAAGATTTTGAAATTTTGCTTCAACTTACAAATTTGGCTTTTACACAACCACGTTTTACAGATGAAGGTTGGAACTATGTAATGGCAAATGCTAGTCAAATGGCTCAAAATTACGGAAGTCAACCAGGTGATATTTTTAACGCAAAAATTAGAGAAATTCTTTACAAAAACAACATTAGAACTTCTGCTTTAACTCCTGAATTTGTTTCTAAAATAAACAAAGAAACTTCTGAAAGAATTTACAAAGAAAGATTTGCAAATCCTGCAGATTTTACATTTACATTTGTTGGTGATTTTAATGAAAAACAATTGCTTGATTTGTGTTGTTATTATCTTGGAAATCTTCCTACAACAAATAAAAAAGAAGAAACAAAATATATTTACTTCCCATTCCCAGAAGGAAAACCTGCAGAAACTGTTCATAAAGGGCAAGATAACTTAGGTTCTGTATTTATGAGTTTTGGGGGAGAACTTCCTACTGCAAAAGATATGGAAAGTGGATTTAAAGAAGCTCAGTTGTTTTATCAATTAGCTAATATTTTGGACATAAAACTTAGAGAAAACATTCGCGAAGATAAAAGCGGAACTTATGGTGTTTCTGTTTCTTCCGAACTAAGCGGATACCCTGAACGTTATTATTATTTGAACATTTATTTTGATTGTGAACCAGAACGCCAAGATGAACTTAAACAAGCTGTTCTTGATACAATTAACGATTTGAAAAATAATAAGATTTCGGAAGACGAAGTTACAAAATTAAAAGAATCTTATGTTCGCAACAAAGAAACAAATCTTTTTGAAAACGACTGGTGGATTTATCGTCTTGAAGCAGCGTTAGTATTTACTTATGAACCACTTACAATTGCAAAAGATTCAACAACAGTGCCTTCTTGGATTACTGCCGAAGAAATTCAAAATCAGGCAAATAAATATTTGAACACAGATAATTTTGTAACAGTTTTCTTAAAACCTGATTTAAAATAATTACAAAATATGGTAAATTGTTTTTGAGTAAAAGAGCTTGCCGCATCAAGTGCGGCAATGACAAGGCGAATGCGGCCCGACCTGCCGAATGGCAGGGACCGCCCAAAAAACTAAAAACAAGAGGTTGAGCTAAAGTTATGGCAGGAAGTACTTTTGGAAAACAATTTACTGTAACAACTTTTGGAGAAAGCCACGGGGCTGGAATTGGATGCATTATTGACGGATGCCCTGCGGGAATTACAATTACAAAAGAAATTATTCAAAAAGCTTTAGACAAAAGACGACCTGGAGCTCCTTCTCCAGACGGCAGTGCAAACTCCGCCGTAACAAAACGTGTTGAACCAGATTCGGTTGAAATTTTATCGGGAGTTTTTAATGACAAATCTGAAGGAACTCCAATTGCACTTTTTATTAGAAACACTTCCCAACATTCTAGCGATTACAACAATTTAAAAGACGTTTTCCGTCCGGGCCACGCAGATTTTACTTTTGACGCAAAATACAAAGGCTTTAGAGATTATCGTGGTGGCGGACGTTCTAGTGGACGGGAAACTGCCGCTAGAGTTGCAGCTGGGGCGGTTGCAAACCAGATTTTGATTCAAAAAGGCATAAAAATTACTGCATATACAACAAAAGCCGCTGGAATTGAAATTTCAAAAAAAGATTTTTCACAAATTGAACAAAATTCTATGCGAGCACCAGATAATGATGCAGCCAAATTGATGCAAGAAAAAATAAAGGAACTTCAGGCGGCGGGGAATTCGGCTGGTGGGATTATTGAATGTGTAATACAAAATTGTCCTATTGGTGTTGGAGAACCTGTTTTTGACAAACTTGACGCAGAATTGGCAAAAGCAATGCTTAGCATTGGGGCAATTAAAGGTTTTGAAATTGGAGATGGATTTGCGGTGGCAGATTCTTTTGGTTCGGAAAACAATGACAAAATGCACACTTCTAATGGAAAAATCTATTTTGAAACAAATCACGCTGGGGGCGTTCTTGGTGGAATTAGCAACGGAAACGATATTATTTTTAGAGTTGCGGTAAAACCTGTTCCAAGCATTTTTCAATCTCAAAAAACTGTAAAAAAAGTAAAAACTAACGAAGAAATTGCAAAAGATATTCAAATTGAAAAAACAACTTACGAAAATATTGATTTAGAAATTCAAGGTCGCCATGACGTTTGTCTTTGCCCAAGAATTGTTCCTGTTGTAGAAGCAATGAGTGCAATAACTTTGGCAGATTTGATTTTGAGAAACGGGGAGTAGAATTCAGAATTCAGGATTCAGAATTAAGGGAAAAATTCGTTATTGGGGAAGCACTTTGTCATTGGGGAAGCACTTTGTCATTGCGAGTTCCCACTTGCCATTGCCAGCGTTTCCCTTGCCATTGAGAGAGTTCCCTTGTCATTGCGAGCGAAGCGAAGCAATCCAGAAAGTAAATATGAACCAATGGACTGCCACAACCTAAAGGTCTCGCAGGAACGATAAATGTTGTGGGAATGTCTAAAAAGTTTACAAAGATTTTTTAAGGAATATTGATGAAAAACACTATAGGTACAGAAAAAAAATCAAAATTGTCCCTTGTCATTAAAATTGCTGGGGGCTGTGCGGCGGCAGGGATTTTAGCTTTTGGGATTTTGGTTTTGGGGCGGGCCAATGGTTTTTCAAAAAATCAGGAACCTATAAATCTAAATCAAAATGAAACTACCCTACTCACTGATTTTATTAAAACAAACTATCCTCAAGAAGACGATATTTTAAAACCTCTTCCATATAAGTTCAATTTTCCAAATTTAGAAATTGGTGCGGAATCTGCAATTTTAATCAATATGGATAACGGAAACATTATTTACGAAAAAAATGCAGACCAAGTAATTCCGCCGGCTAGCATGACAAAACTTTTTGCAATGTATGTTGTGGAAGAACAAGTTAAAAAAGGCCTTCTTTCTTATGATCAAATTATTCCTTTGCCAAAAGAATCTTGGGCTTGCAATATGCCTCCTCATTCTTCGTTAATGTTTTTAGGAAAAGATCAAGTTGTAACTTTGGAAGAACTTTTACTTGGGCTTTGCATTTGTTCTGGAAACGATGCCGCTTACGCTTTGGCATACACAGTTTGCGGAAACATGGAAGATTTTGTTGCATTAATGAACGAAGAAGCAAAAAAACTTGGTCTTGTAAACACATCTTTTGTAGAAAGTTCTGGCTACAGCGAATTAAATTCCACAACGGCCAGAGAAATGGCAACTTTCTGCAGATATTATCTTACAAATCATCCTGAATCTTTAAAAAGATTCCATTCTGTGCCATCTTTTACATATCCAAAACAAAAAAATATGGCACCAGGTGATTTTTTGCAAGCTCAGGATTTTACAAAGGGCTTCCCAGAAAAAATTACAATGAGCATTACTCAAAAAAATACAAATCCTTTGCTTGGAAAAATGGAAGGTTGTGACGGACTTAAAACTGGCTATATTGACGAAAGCGGTTACAATCTTTCGCTTACAGCACAACGTAACGGAACTAGATTTTTGTCTGTAACAATGAAAGGTCCTGGAAACTCAACTTGGGAAGGTCAGCAAGGACGCATAAAAGACGGAACTGCTTTAATGGATTACGCATTTTATTCCTTTGCCACATATAAATCTGAAAAAATAAAACCTTACAAAGTAAAAACTTTTGCTTCGGAAAATTATGCAATAAATCTTGTGCCAGCTTTTTTTGAAGATTCTATTTGTATGCCTTATATTACGGGATCTTCAATGAAAGAAAATCTAGAGGCTGTAAAAGTTGACGTTGTGATTCCAGAATATATTTTTGGCAATATTCAATGCGGAACAGAATACGGAAAAATTGTGATTTCTCTTGATAATTATTTGATAAAAGAAATCCCACTGATTGCAGACCGAACAAGCCCAGAAAAAAACATTTTTGTAAAATTTGCCGATAAGATTTTGACTTGGTGGGAATAACACCAGTTTTGTGCTTGCCACAAAACTGAAGCTGTCGGTGAACTAGCGGACGGTGGTGAACTATTTTTCGCTGACAGCATCAATAAATAATCAATTCTCATACTCGTTCACACCAGTTTTGTGCGCAAAACTGGAGGCGTCGGAAAATATTCTTTTACTTGTAAATGAATTTGCGCTGACGCCATTGACCAGCCCTCACACTCTAATTCTCATGCTCACCAGTTTTGTGCTTGCCACAAAACTGAAGCTGTCGGGAATGTGGCGGACGATGGTAATTAATTTCTTTACCGACAGCATTGACTGAAACCCCAAAAAAATGTATATTGAATTCACCCATTCCCCGCTTGTGTAATGGTAGCACATCAGATTCTGGTTCTGACTGTGGGGGTTCGAATCCTCCGTGGGGAACTAAGGCTGAACATTTTTTCTGTTCAGCTTTTTTTGTTTCATTTTCAGATTTTTCTGAATACTTTTTGGTCCCATCGAATATCGGTTTAGTTCGCGACCCTCTCAAGGTTGAAAGGCGGGTTCGATTCCCGCTGGGACCGTTTTTTTTTATTATGGACGCTATTCAACAAACTTCAAAATCAAAAATCATTATTTCTCAAATTTTTGCTTTTGTAAAAAAAGAAATTGTTTTGGTAATTTCAATTTTGTTGGCAATTATTTCGGCATTTTTTGTAAAACCAAGTTTGGAATATATCAATTACATTGATTTTAATGTTTTGTTCTTGCTTTTTTCTTTTATGACAGTTTGCGCAGGATTAAAAGATTGCAATATTTTTGATTTTTGCGGCGAATTTTTGTGTTCAAAAGTAAGATCTTGCAGAGCCTTGTGTGGAATTTTAGTTTTTTTGTGCTTTTTCTTTAGCATGTTCATCACAAACGACGTTGCATTATTAACTTTTGTGCCTTTTTCTATTTTGTTACTTTCAAAAATCAAAAAATCAGAATTGATAATTTATGTAGTAGTTTTGCAAACAATTGCGGCAAATCTTGGCAGCATGTTTACACCAATGGGAAATCCTCAAAATTTATTTTTGTTTTCTGCAATGCAAAATTCATCAAACATAACATTTTTTGATTTTGCAAAAATCTTACTTCCCTACACCACCGTCAGCGGAATTTTGTTGTTACTTTCACTTTTACCAATAAAATCAGAAAAACTTTTGAACTTAGAACTTTCTTCTCAAACAAAAATCACTTCAAAACCAAAAGCAACAATTTTTTGCCTTTTATTTGTTTTGTGTTTTCTTACAGTTTTAAAAATTCTTCCTTCATGGATTTTAACAATAATCATTTTGATTTTCACTTTAATTCTAAATGCCACTTTGCTTAAAAAAGTTGATTATCTTTTGCTTTTAACTTTCTGCGGATTTTTTATTTTTTCTGGAAACATAGCGAACATTCCGTTTATTAAAGAGTTTTTGTTAAAAATCACTTGTCAAAGAGAATTTTTTGTAAGTTTAATTACAAGCCAAATTATTAGCAACGTTCCAGCAACACTTTTGCTTTATCCATTTTGCAGCAACGTAAAACAACTTCTTTTGGGCGTAAATATCGGCGGACTTGGAAAAATAATAGCATCTTTGGCAAG
>JAGARY010000434.1 GCA_017622055.1 Treponema sp.
GAAATGTACTCGCGAAAAATTAGTGACTGTCCTGAAAAAATTATTTCTCAAGGGAAAGCCAATTTTGGCACTTTTAATGGTGTTTCTAAAAAATTGTCTATTAGTGGAATGAGGACTCCTTACGCTGGTGTGCCAATTCCAGCTTTTATTTCTCGTTTAAGAATTAAGAGTAAAATTGATTTTGTTTTTTCTTTGGAACGATTTATTGGATTTACTCGTTTTTTTGATTTGAAAGTGTTTGGACTTGGCACGATTGTTTTATGGGACAAGGAAAACGGGAAAAGATATTCGTATCACACTTTTATGCCTACTAGAAAACGTTTTGTTCCACGAACCACAAATAGAGGAATTTGTGCAAGTTATAGAAAGTCAAGATTTATAAAGATTTCTTGGGGGCGGGAACATCAGCATCATGCGTTAAGTTTTAAAGTTAAGGGCGATTCTGTTAGACCGAATATAGAAGGATTTTGTTATTCTCCAATGGAGGATTTTATGCATAATGATATGATGTTTGTGAATCCTTCTCCTTCTTCTTCTAGATGTGTAGCAACTTGGTTTTCTTCTATGACTTTGAATGGAAATCTTTGTGTTAGTACAAGTTTAAAAGACGGAAATGTAAAAGTTGATAATTCTTCTGGTTTGGGAATTATGACTTTGAAGCGTGCATATTATAAATTTCGGACTAAAACTATTGCAGTTTATGGACTGGGAGAAGTAAAAGGCAAAAAGATTAATTTGTATTTGCAAACTTCTAATTTAGATGCCGCTGATACAGATTCTTATAATTCCAACGTTATGGTAGTAGATGGTGAAGAAACTGTTTTACCTCCTGTTTATATTACCCATCCTTTTGGAATTGAAAAAAAATGGATTATTCAAGATACAGAAAGTATGATTGATTTAACATTTAATCCTATTTCTACTAATACAAGAACTTTGAATATTTTGGTTTTATCAAACACTTCTTCTATTATTTATGGAATTTTTGAAGGTGTTTTATTAACTAAAAATGGTGAAAAAATAATTTTAAAAAGTTTACCAGGTGTTTTACATACAGATAATTTGCGTTTATAATTGAATAAGATTGAACACAAGCCGCTCTGACCGACGGAGCGACTTTACACAGGAGATTTTCTATGGATGGAGATGTAAAGAGAACGGCTGACTGGGAACCAGGAACTTTAGACAAAACTAGAAAAAATATTGGTTCACTAGATGCAGACGAAGCGGCTAATATGGCAAGAAAATTAGGTGGAGAAGTTTTATACGAACGAACTTCATCTGGTTCTGGAATGCCAACAGGAAGAGCTCCTTCAAAACCACAATCAAAGAATAATTCTCAATCAAAATCTTCATCCTCTAGTTCAGGAAATGGTTCTAGTTCTGGGGCAAAAGATAGAACTTATACATCTCTAACAACTCCAAGAAAATACACAAGAGAAGAATTACCAAGAATTTCAAAGAGAACGAACACTCTTATTGATAAATTGATGATGTCTCCTGATTATAAAATTAAACCAAATTTTGGATTTTTTAATTTTATTAGAAATTGGCAAAAAAACGGTACAGAAAAAGTTCTTCCTGAATTATACGAGTTTTCTTTAAAACAAAGAATTGAACACATGGAAAACTTTATAACTGTTATTAAAACTTTAATTCAAATTGCGCCTTCAACTTACAAAGCAAAAATTGCAAATGCTCCAGAAAGCAAATTTAAATTTTTAAGAATGGTTGCAAGTTGGGCTATGCAGCCAATACGAGCTGAATTTTTTAATTTGGAAAATGCTCCACAGCCAATTTTAGTTTCTGATTTAATTCCCCTTGTTAGGGCAATGTATAAACCTTTAATTACTGTTTATTATTTTGGTGAAAATAAAATTCCAAAACTGATTAAAGAAATCTACAATGACGAAGTAGCTTATCCAGATGC
>JAGARY010000435.1 GCA_017622055.1 Treponema sp.
CAATGAACATCAATTCTGGATTTTTCTCATTTTTACTAGCCTTTCGTCCCCAATAGGTATAAATTTCATCTCTCCCCAACCATTCTTTCAAATCAGGCACATCATTTTCGTTAAGCACACGAATAATCAGTCTTTCAGTTTCAAGAACAGGTTTATCTATTTCGTAATCTTTTAACATGATACCTCCGTCATATTTATTTTTTGCTAACTGTTAAAACTATTGGAATTTATCGCTCCTTATATGCTTCAATTATTATATTCAGATTTTCCTTCAAAGCCTTTGCACCATCTAATTTTATCACTTTGCATTTAAGAGATTGTAGCCAATTTTCATGTTGCTGTAACGTACATCCACCAATTCCATAATCATATCCGGCAATACCATTTAACATTTTCTGATGTTCTTCATACATATCGCCGCCTTCTAAGATGCGTTCTCCAAACCATCCTAGTTCTCGCTCATGCACACGTTTTACACGAATTTGTTCATCTGTATGAAGATGAACGACCAATTCAAAATAAGGGTCAAAATACTCATGAAATGAATCCATAGAACCAGCCATTACAAAATGCTCACAATTTGATATTGCTTCTTGTAACCGACTGATTTTTTCAGCTTTGGGATACATTGCAGAAAAAGGAATCTCCGTATCTTTTCGCCATATATATTCATCAATATCCACAAAAGTATAACCTAATTCTTTTGCAACAAGTTTTCCAAGTGTCGTTTTTCCTGCACCCGAAGAGCCCATTATCATAATACCAGTTGCCATTTTCTCACCTCCTTAAACTTCAACTTTCCAACCTGTTCCACAAACCAGATTTTATCTACATTATCCTTTTGAAATAAAATGTTTCATTGGTCCATCCAAACTATATATTTCTTTTTTCAAAAACTCAGGATAAATAATTACATTTTGCAGTTCTTCAATTGGCAACCAACCAACAACTACATTACAATTATCTTTTTGAGAAACAAAATCTCCATTATCAGGAATTTCTTGATTTTCACATAATTTTACCAAATAATAAAAGGCAATATTATGAACTTGTTTTCCATTCCACTCCCAAAAACATTCTTCGCTCCATAAAAGACGATTGCATTTGATTTTTACACCAATTTCTTCCATTATTTCACGAATCAAACCATTTTCTAATGTTTCGCCTATTTTTACATGGCCACCTGGCAAAGCGTATTCATTTCCATTTCTATCTTTTTGTACTAAAATTTTATTATCTTTTACTAAAACCGCAACAGTTCTTAACTCGCAAATATATTCATCTGTTGAAAATAACCAATCTTTTTGCATATAAACTTTCCTACTAAAAATTCTATTTTTCTAACAACCAATCAAGAGCATTTTTTCGTAAAATTCCGTCGTAATCTGCTTCGGGGTCATCATCTAGTGTTAAAATCATTTTTGGATAATTATCTTTTACTGCTTGTAAAGAACGAAGTTCTCGTTTTAAAGTATTTTCATCTCGAACAGAAGCGGCAACTTGAATATAAGTATTTCCTTGTGAATTTTGAGCAACAAAATCAATTTCCATATCATCAATTTTTCCAACGTAAACTGAATAACCTCGACGAATAAGTTCAAGATAGATTATATTCTCTAAGATATGCCCAACATCTATTGATTTTTTTCCAAGCATAAAATTTCTTAATCCAATATCTGCAACGTAATATTTTTCTAGGCTTTTTAAATATTCCTTCCCCTTGATATTATAACGATTGGCACGATACACAATAAAACTTTCTTCAAGGGAAGTTACATATTTTTCTATTGTTTTAGAATCAGATTTTCTTCCATGGGAAGTGAGAGTGTCTGCAATTTTTTTAGAAGAAAGTTCTGAACCAATATTATCAAAAAGAAATTGTGTCACACTTTTTAACACATTTGTATCTGCAATTTTTTTTTCTGTCGATGATGTCCTTTACCAAAATTGTATTGAAAATCCCTTCAAGATACGCATTTATTTCTTGCGGAGTTTGTAATAATTCAAGAACATACGGAAAAGAACTTGTTTCTATATATTGTCTATAAGCTAAAGAGAAATGTTCTGATTGATTTGTTGCCCTAACAAATTCTTTAAACGAAAAAGGAAGCATTTTTATTTCTACATAACGACCACTAATAAGTGTTGCAATTTCACTTGAAAGCAAAGATGAATTTGAACCTGTAAGATAAAGGTC
>JAGARY010000436.1 GCA_017622055.1 Treponema sp.
ACATACTTTACCCACACCCTTTTTTTGTTTATAATTCCCTTATGGCAAAAAATTTTGATTATTCGGTAATTTATTCAGATGATGATATTGTAGTTTTGAACAAACGTTCAGGAATTTTAATTGCACAAGACAGATATGATCCAGATGCTCCAAGATTAGATGTGATTGCTCAAAAAGAATTTGGAAAATTGTATGCAGTTCACAGAATTGATAAAGATACTTCTGGTTTGATTGTTTACGCACGAACTGCCGAAGCTCAAAAAAATATTTCTATGCAATTTGAAAAACGCCAAGTTCAAAAAACTTACCATGCATTGGTTTACGGTCGCCCACTTTGGGAAACTACACAAATAGATTTACCACTTTTGCCAGATGGAGATGCACGCCACCGAACAACAATCGATAAGAAAAAAGGAAAACCTTCTACCACAGAATTACGCTGCATTGGAAACTGCGGAAACTTTTCTTGGATTGAAGCAAAACCAAAAACAGGTCGCACTCACCAAATTCGTGTTCATTTAAATTCAACAGGATTTTCAATTGTTTGTGATCCTCTTTATGGAGGAAACCAAAAACCAGTTAGATTAAGCGAAATTAAAAGAAACTGGAATGGAGACGAAGAAGAAGAAAGACCTTTACTTTCTAGATTGGCCCTTCACGCTTACAAAATTACATTTACACATCCAACTACAAACCAGGAAGTTACATTTGTAGCCCCATACCCAAAAGATATGGACGCCACAAGAAAACAGTTAGAAAAAATCTACAATGTAAATCCTTTGGAAATGTAAATTAGAAAGAAAGTCCAAATACTAAAGAAACTTTTCCAGAAATACGTTCAATTCCAGATTGGCAATTATTTGCAAAGGAATATGCCCCATTGTAACTAGCATATTTAGAATATGAAACGCCTCTTAATTGTGGAACAATGTCGAATTGACCAAATACTCCTGCAAATAAAAAACTATTTATCTTAAAAGAGACTTGTAAATCTGTGGAAAATTTAAATGAATGTTCAACAACTGAAATATATTCTGTATTAGTTCTTATGTGATAATCATAAGACGAAATTGTGTAGAAAGGATAAAACAAAAAAGATCCCCAAATTTTTATTCGAGGAATAAAATCTAAAGAATATTTTAATCCCAAATTAAATTGAATCAAAGAACCACCATTCACGGCTGAAGAATACTGAGAATAAATTATATCTTTTCCAGATAATTCGAATTCTTCATTTTCCAAAGAAATTGGTGTATAAGCTCCATCTTTTACTACACCATATTTACATTTTCCATTACTAGCAGAAAATTGAATACTATCAAGTCCAAATCCTACTAAAGGAATTAGGGAAACTTTATTAAGTATATTTATATTAGGTCCAATATTTAATTTACAATCAAAATAAGAATCTAAATAATTTTCATGTTTTGAATAATTTGTTAATTCATTTGCCCATTGATGATTAGGAGAATATCCATTCAACCAATCATAATCTTGCATAATGCCACAATCTAAAGGGATTCCAATAGAAAAACTTCCACAAAGATACAAATATTTAAAAAGAACTGAATCAACAGCTAAAGAAAAATAAGGAAAAGTAAAATCATAATCAAGTTGACTAAGTTTTGGGTTATAATCTTTTATTCCTTCATAATAATCATAATCTAAATAAACATGTTCAGAGGCACGTCCAAACATTACCCCAAAAGATGGAGTAATTTCTACAGAAAAAGATTTATTTGTACTTTTTGCAGGAGCCGTTGGAAAAGACTCCCATATAGGCTTTATTATTATTTCCAGAGCAAAACTTTGAATAACTGTAAAAGATAAAACTAAAAAAACAAAAATCTTCTTTTTCATAACACACTCTCAATTAATGTAAAAATTAAATCGTTATTCATTTTTTTCTAACAAACGTTTATAAAAATTTATTAAATCATTTAAATCGTCTTTATAATGGGATTTTTCGTCAAGACTTAATGCCGTTTCTAAATAATCAATAATTATTGGAATATCATCAGGATTTTCGGACAAGCCCAAATAAAATGCAGCAGTTATATACAAATTGATTTTTTCATCAGATGTAAAAACAGGATTTTCCAATAATTTTAAATGTTCGTCTGAAATTTCTTTAAAACGTTTTTCTCCAAGAAGATTTGAAGTTTTTATTTGAACACTTTGAAATAAATATTTTGAAAGAAGACCAGATTCATTATTTTTGTCTGCAGCTAAAACATCTTGAATTAAAGGTTCTACAAAAAAAGATTGTTGCATAGAAAAAGTTTTATAGAACTCATCAATTTTTTGAACTTTTTCAATTCCTGAAAGTTTTTTAATTTCCTGATATTTTTCAGAAATTTCATTGCTATATGAATCTGAAAGCAAAAGTTTTTCTAAAAGTTTTTTTGAAGAATATTCAGAATTTTCAAGAATAACTTCGCAAATAAAAAATCCATCTTTTGAAAATCTGTAGATGCTTGGAGTTACCTGACATCTAACTTTGCTTACAATGGAATTACCTTCATTTATAATTTTTTGAAGATTTTCAGCATCTTTTTTCTGTTGTTTTGAAAAATGTGGTTGGATTTGAGCATTTTCAAAGGTAGTTTTGGAAAAATCAAAATGAACAACTTCAAAAGAATCAAAAATTACAGAAGCAAAATCATCTGATTCAAGAAGATTTTTATTAAATGCCACAGAATTTTCATCATCTGAAGTAAAAATCACAAGAAAATCTTTATCTGCTTTTTGTGCCGATTTTTTGCAATCTTCAAAACTGTAAAAAAATCCGTTTTCTGATTTTTTTGTAGAACTTTTGCAAGAAACAAAAAGAACAAAAAAAGTAATAAATAAAATTGGAACAAATAACTTTTTTTTCAAAACTACCTCAAAAAAAATCTGAATTCAGAATTCTGAATTCAGATTTTTATGTTTTTTATTTAAAGTAAGAAACTCCGGCTGCAAACAAGTTTTCGCAAGTTGTTTCGTTTTCGTTTGTAATTGGGTTTCCACCAACGTTTTTGAACAAATCAAAACTGCTTCCGTTAGCTTGCATTCCAACTCCACGTTCACTGTGTCCCATTTTTCCAAGAACGTGTCCGTCAGGAGAAGTAATACCTTCAATTGCATACGCAGAACCATTTGGATTATCTGGCTCTGTAATTGCAGGGCGACCAAATTCGTCTACATATTGAGTAAATACTTGTCCGTTTTTGAACATTTGTTCAGCCAAAACAGGATCCACAACAAAGCGACCTTCACCATGAGAAATTGCAATCAAGTGATTTCTTTCGTCAATTACACTAGGATGCATTGCCCAAGGGCTTGTTGCAGAAACAATGCGAGTTCTTACAATGCGTGAAATATGACGACCAATTCTGTTGTAAGTTAAAGTTGGCATATCTGGAGTCATATCTTTAAATTCACCATAAACTGCAAGACCAGTTTTAACAAGAGCTTGGAATCCGTTACAAATACCAAGAACAAGACCATCACGTTTTTTAAGAAGATTCATAACTTCTTCGCTGATGTTTCCAGCTTTTAATACGTTTGCAATAAATTTTGCAGAACCGTCTGGTTCATCCCCGGCACTGAAACCACCACTTAAAGCTAAAATTTGAGTATCTTTAAGTTCTTTTTCTAATTGCAAAAGACTTTCAGCAAGCATATCTGGAGTTTTGTTGCGCAATACAACAATTTTTGTGTTTCCACCAGCAAGATTAAATGCACGAGCCATGTCCATTTCACAGTTTGTACCTGGGAATACAGGA
>JAGARY010000437.1 GCA_017622055.1 Treponema sp.
ATATTTCCTGTTACTGTTCCTAAAAGTCCTAACAAAGTTGCAATATTCGCAATTGTTCCCAAAGTTGTAAGCAAATGTTCATAAGAAGGAACTTCTAAATCCATTTGAGTTTCCACAACTTCACGCAAATCTTTTTCTTGTAAATCGCGACCTTGAATTGCTTTTAAAATAATATTTGCAACTGGAGTTTCTGCTTCACGACAAAGTCTAACACACGAATCAAAATCGTTGTTTTTCATAAAAGCAAGAACATTTTGCAATAAAGATTTATCACGTTTTTTTGTACTAGCAAAATAAATCAAACGATTAATAATAATATATGTAGCAATTACTCCACACAAAATAATTGGAATCATAATAATTCCACCAGATTTCAAAGTTTGTAACATATTTTTCTCCTTGTGAAGGGCAACAGGTTGCCCTTGTTTTATAGGAAAGCGTTAAAAAAATTGCGAAAGCAATTTTTAGCTTATCCTGTGCAAGCCACTGGCGGCCGGTGTTCAATTCCTAGAATATATACTTTATTGAAAGTGTTGCAGAACCGCTTCTTCCAACATAATTTCCTGCATATAATCTAGTTTGTCCTGTAAACAATTTTACCATATCATTTGCATTTAGCATAATTCTAACAGATTTTGAAATTGTAACAAAGGCTTCAAAATCAATTGTTGGAACATATTCTAATGCAGCCACAATTGGGATTCCAGCAGAAAGGGAAGTTCCCCATAATAAATTATCGTCTTGGAATGAAATATCTAAACTAACATGTTGTCCAGCTTCAAATGAAGGAACATAAAACCAATTAGATTTCCATTTCCCAGTTAAAGAAAAAATCTTGTATTTATAAGAAACACTAAATTCTGTAGCCAAAGTTTGCCGTGTAAGTTTTGAATAACCATATAAACCACTACCCAACATATTTGAATAATCAACATCCCAAACACCATTATTAAGTGCAGTTTGTTTATATTCTACAAAAGCTTTTCCTGTAAAAGAGGATTTAATTGGCAAAACAAGTTCAAAGGCTCCAAACCAATCAGATTGTTCTTGTGGAATTTGATTAAATGCAGAAAACTTACAATCAATTTCTTTATTTAATATTGAAGTTGGCTGTGATTTAAGTCCACCATACAGAGCAATCGTTGTATTTCTTGAAGAAAAATATGATGGAAGATTTAAAGAGAAACTTACAGTAAAAGGAACAATCACTTGATTTTCTGCCAATTGATTTCCAAATACAATTCCCACATCTCCATTCACACCAAAAATTTCATTTTTCCAACCAAAAGCAGCCTGAACAAAACCTCTATTTAAAGTTTTTGAATCATCAAAAATATCACTTGTATCAACATTCAACAAATATTGCCCATTTAATCCAGCAGTGAATCCAAAATCAGACCATTTTACAAAAAAGTTTGGTTCTAAGTCAAAAATGTTTAATTCAGTTTCCCATCTTGGAATTGACGAAATTGCTTCAGCATTTTTTGTAGCATCCAAATATCTGTTATAATAAGAAAGATTTACATTTGTACCAATTGAAAAATTTGGAAGAGGATTCCATGAAATCTGAGAAAAACCATACAATTTATTTTGATTTATAGAAGAAAAGTTTTCTTGTTGAGATTGCAAACCAGTTCCTATTGTTTCAAAAGCACCTTGCAAATCTAGTTTTAAAGTATCAAATGTGAATGTTTTTTCCAAATTAATTTTAGTATTTCTGTCAGAATATCCACTTAATAAAGAATGATTTGCATAACCGTAAGCCGAATCGTGTGTAAAATTCAGAGCTAAAGGATTTTTTTCATCAATTTGAAAAAGATTAAACTCCCCAAGTAAAATTCCAGGATAGCCACCTCCAATTAATCCATCTCCATGCATTTTTATTGGTTCTTGCAACAATGAAGGTTGATATTTATTTTCTGGAATATCTTCTTCTGGCAAAACTGGAACAATATCTTCGGAAGATGGAGGTAAATCAACTACAACTTCAAAATTTGGTAAAGAATCCTTTTCTGCCGAAACATTATAACCAGAAACTTCAGTAACAACTTCTGGAAGTTCAATTTTTGCTTCTTGTGCAAAAAGATTTGTCATAAGGAAAACACTTGTAAAAATCACAATACTACAATTCTTTTTCATATTTTTCTCGCCTTTTATCAATTTTTAAAATTTTTATTATCTATTTTTCTGTAATTTTTTTACATTTTTTGCATAATCTGTATTTGGATACAAATTAATCAATAATTGAGCAGTTTCTTCTGCATCAGAAAACATTCCAGCCAAATTAAAACATTCAGTTCCCAAATACAAAGTTTCGGCAGGTTTTATTTTATCAGTTACACGATAAAACTCTGTTGCCTGTAAAAACATATCTGCTGCATTTTTATATTCATTTTTATTTTTGTAATAATGAGCCAAATTTTCATAATTCTGAGCTTTATAGTAAGTTTCAGAATCTGAAGTTTGTAATTTTACTAACTCATTAGCCAAATTAAAAGCTTCCTGACTTTCTGAATTATTTTTCATATACAAAGCAACTAATTCTGTACCTAAAATTCTTCCTTTCACAGAATTATTTCCCACCTTTGTATATTCTGCATATTTTTTTGCAATTTCTTTATCTGTTCCAGAAACAATTTTGTTCAATTCTTTTTGTTTTTCCACAATTCCATCACTTACAACTTGCTCTGGATATTTTTTTATAAGTAAATTTGCAGTTTCAAGAGCGGCTCCATAATCTTGCAAATCATACAAAATAAAAACTAAATTTTTGTAAGATGCATATTCATAAGTGCAATCTGGATAAGATTTTACAATTGTGTTACACATCATTAATGCATTTTGCTTTTTCCCATTTTTCAAATAACAATCAGAACAGTAATACATTGCCGCTGGTAAATTTTCATCATTTGGGAATTTATAAATGAAATCATAAAAACAATCTTCTGCTTTATCATATTCTTTTAAAGAATAATACAAATGAGCCTGCTGAAATAAAGCTTGTGGTGCATATTCATTTTTTGGAAATTTTGTATATATTGAAGTATAAACAGAATGAGCCTTTGAATAATCTTTATTATTTTCATAAAGTTTTGCCAAAGTAAAAATTGCATTCATATTCTTTTCTGAAAAATCTTTTGTATATGGTTGCAAAACATTTATAGCTTTTTGATAATCTGCAAAATCTGAATAGATTTCTGCAACAAAAATTGCCATTTTTACTTTTTCATTATAATCTTTTGTTAAATCAAGCAATTTTTCAGAAAGTTCAATCACTTTTTCTTTATTTTGCAAATTAATGGCATTTCGGATGCTGTATTGATAAGCTAATTTTTCATATTTACTATTAATGATTTTTTTTCTGTTGACATTGTTCAAATAATCGTCAAAAGAAGCCAAAGAATTTTCACACAAATTAATGGAAAATTCAGCATAACCTTTGTAAAACATTGCCAAATATTCATCATTTGGATTTTTCTTCAAAAATGATTCAAAATAAGAGATTGCTTTTTTCCAATTCTTTAAATTTATACAATTTAATCCACTCAAATAATCAGCATAGTCATTTTTTACAGATTGAGAAATCTTTAAACTTTTTGAAAAATCTTTTTGATAGAAACTTTCAATTGCCAAAGAAATTTTATACAAATCTTGCAAATAAGTTTTATTTTCCAAAAGTTTTATAACTGAATTGTATTTTGATAAATTGAAATTTGCCAAAGCAGCAAAATAAATTGCATTATCATTTTTTTGTACAATTTTATCAAAGGCTGGTAAAATTTCATTCCAATTTTCTGTCATTGCAAAATATCGAATTAATAAAGCGTAATAAGAATCTTGTAAATTCTGATTATCACTACTTTTTACTTTTGATTCAATTCTTTGTAATATTTCAAAACTTTCTTTAAGCTCGCCATTTTCAAGCAATTTTTTTGCAAGATAATATTCAGCTAAAACAGAATCATTTATTTCTAAAAGTTCTTTATAAGTTTCTGCTCCAAAATCATCTTCATTAAATTTACTCAAAAGTTTTTCAGTTTTTTTCTTGTTTCCAGTATTGTTGTAACAAATAAACAATTTTTTTAATGATTCAACATAATCATTTTTTGCATAATTATTTCCATTAGAAATAATAAATTCATACAAAGTAATTGCTTTTTCAAATTCTTGAATTAAAAAATAACATCTGGCGGCATACAAAATACTTTCATAATAATAATGATTTTCTGTATTCTGACTTACTTTATAAAAACATTCTAAAGCCTGATTATATTTTTTTTGATAATAAAAACACTGCCCTTTTATAAATTCACATTCAGACAACAATTCAGAGGATGGAAACTTTTGAGCCAATTGATTAATAAACTGAATTGAAGAATCATAAATGCCATTATTAAAAGCATAAACAACTTGATTATACAAAGATTTTTCAGTAACTTCGTTTTCTTTTGCAAAACCAAAATTACACAAAATAAAAAGGGATAAAACTAATACTAATAATTTTTTCATAATTTTCTTTTAATACGTAATATTTTTAAATTTGATAAATCCTACTGAGGAAAAAATTGTTCAGAAGATTTTACTCTTGTTAAATAAACAAAATCATCTTGATAAATGTTACAGAATTCTTCAATAGAAATCCCTCTTCCATTCATAAAAACATAAACTCCAAAACTTCCATCTGTGGCAAAATATGGCAAGAAAGCAACACAATCATTAAAAGCCTTTACTTCAGGAGTTACTGTTCTGTCTGTTCCACGAATTGCACCAAAATAAATTGTTCCTGGTTCAAGATTTGCCAACACATAAAAAAGTGATTTTAGAACTGGCACAGAGTATCCAGAATTTTCTACAAAAGTTACAATATTTTCAGCACCAAAACTTGAAATGCTTGACGCAAAAGGATTAATTGTTACATCAACTCCAGATTGATTAAATTTATATGTTTTTCCTGTGTAAACAGAAATTACAGCCGAAGCAAGATTACGAATCCAATCTAAAGAAAAGAACAAATTATATTTTTGAGAAAGAGAACCTTGCAAACCAGTTTCTTTTACTTGAACAGTCTCTTGCAAAAGAGGTTCCCTTTTTATTCGTCCACCAGCAATTGGTTCAACCAAACCATCTGCAATCCATTTTACAAAACCTGCAGAAGAAAGCATCATTCTTGAATCTTCTGTGTGAATTCCTTCAAAAGGTTTTCCAGAAGAGATTTGAACTAAATCACTATTTTCGTCATACATTGCATTTGGAGCATACAGAATTCCTGGTAATCTTTCTTGAATTACAGCTGCCATTTGTAAAACACTGTGATACAAAGTTTGATCAACAGTAACATAATTCCAAGGCAATGAATGTTTTGTAATATTTGTAACTTTATCAAAAGAAGCAGAATAAAAAGTTGTAAAAGGCACGCCTGTTGGAACACCTTTTGCAGCATAATTTCCAAAAATTACTAAATCTGCAAAGGCTGTTTTTCCACTTGGAGTAAACTGAACAAAAACTTCGCTATCTTTTTGAAAATAATAGCGCATTCTTAAGATTTTATCTGTTCGTTTATCTTTGATTAAAACCCAACTTCCAGGAGCATCACCAGGATAAACATCCTGTTCAACAGTTTCTTTTCCTGTGTCAGAATAAACATCAACTTTTATTTTTGTTTGAGGAGACACAAAAATGTTATATGTTGAATCAGATTCTTCTAATCTTACCTGAAATTTTTCACCAGCAGGATTGTTGTGAATTTCTGGTAAATTCATTCTAACTGCAGAAAGAGGAGCTTCAAACCACTTTTCCACAAGGGTTTTTCTAATTTCCGAAGAATCTGAAAAATTCCAATTTGTGTTAGCCGCAAAAATAGGAGAAAAACAAAATAAAACTAGTAAAAAACAAAATATTTTTTTCATATTAATTGATTCCTCCAAATTTTCTATTAATGTTCAGCAGGATCTGTATCTGTTGCCCCTTCTGCACGTCTAATCTGTGGCTCAACAAAACTTCCGTCTGGCATACGAATCTTTCCTTCTTTATTTTCGTCAGGATGTTTTCCAATTGGAGCATTTGATAACAACAATTTTAATCTATTCAACTGATTAACTTCAGAACTACCTGGGTCATAGTCAATTGCACTAATATTTGCCTTTGGATAACGACGACGCAATTCTTTAATCATACCTTTTCCAGTAACATGGTTTGGCAAACAAGCAAAAGGTTGAACACAAGCAATACTTGGAGCACCTTCTTCAATTAATTCAACCATTTCGGCAGTTAAGAACCAACCTTCACCAGTAATGTTACCAAGTTGAACAATGTCATCAACACCTTTCATCATTTTGTAAATTGAATTTGGTGCTTCAAAACGACGGCTCTTTCTTAGGTATTTTTTCATTCTGCCACGATAGAATTCCAATGCAGCCACAACAAGTCTAGCATTTCGTTCTGTTTTAGATGGGAAGGCCAATTCTTTGTGTCTAAAAATTCCAGTTGAAGCAGAGTACAAGAAGAAGTCTGCAAAATCTGGCATTACACATTCTGCACCTTCTTTTTCAATTGTATCTACAATTTGATTATTTGCAGTTGGATGGAATTTTACAAGGATTTCTCCAACAACACCAACTCTAGCTTTTTTTATTGGTTTTAATGGCAAATTATCAAAATCGCGAATAATTGCTTTAATAAGTTTGTGATATTTATGGAACGAAACGTGATTTACAAACATTTCCTCTGCAATTTCAGTCCATTTTTTGTATAACTGATTTGCACTTCCCTGCACCGCTTCGTACGGACGAGTTCTGTATAAAACGCGCATCAAAACATCACCAACCATAACCGATTTTACAATGTTGTCGATTAATGGAAGTGTTAGTTTAAATCCTGGGTTCTTTTCAAACCCTTGTGCACTTAAACTCAAAACAGGAACGTTTCCCCAACCAGCGTCATTCAAAGCACGACGAATAAAACCAATATAGTTTGTAGCTCTACAACCACCACCAGTTTGAGAAATAATCAAAGCAGTTTTATTTAAATCGTATTTTCCACTTTCTAAGGCCGCAATCATTTGACCAGCTACTAAAAGTGATGGATAACAAGCATCGTTATTTACATATTTTAAGCCCGCTTCAATTGCTTTTGGATCAACTGCATCAAGAACAACAAAGTTGTATCCTCCACTTTGGAATGCTTTTTGCAAAATTCTAAAGTGAATTGGAGAAAGCTGAGGTCCAATAATTGTGTATTTTTCTTTCATTTCTTCTGTAAAAATTACACGATTATAAGCTGAACTTCTAATTTGAGTTTTTACTTTGTTTCTGCGTCTTTCTTTTACAGCGGCAATCAACGAACGAATACGAATACGAACAGCACCTAAGTTGCTTCCTTCGTCAATTTTAATCAAAGTGTACATTCTGTTTTTTGCCCGCAAAATTTCATCAACTTGATCTGCTGTAACGGCGTCTAATCCACAACCAAAAGATGTTAATTGAACTAATTCAAGACTTGGCATTTCACTTACAAATTGAGCCGCTCTGTACAAACGGTTATGGTAAACCCATTGGTCAATAATTCTTAATGGACGTTCAATTGTTCCCAAATGAGCAACAGAATCTTCTGTAAATACAGCAAGCCCCAAACCATTAATTAATTCTGGAATTCCGTGGTTAATTTCTGGGTCAAGGTGATATGGACGACCAGCTAAAACAATTCCGCTTCCACCTTTTGTAATTACTTCTTCAAGAGCTTCTTCACCTTTTTGCTTTACTTCTTCACGGAATTTTTCTTGTTCTGCCCAACCAAGTTCCATTGCCTTTTTAATTTTTTCTTTTGTGAGTGAAGGGAATTTTGGCAACAATTCTTCACAAAGACGTTCAATTAATCTTGGTTTATCATAAATTGGCAAGAATGGATCCATAAATGTAATTGAATCATCTTGTCTTAAAGCGTCAACGTTATTTCTTAAAACTTCTGGATAACTTGTTACAATTGGACAGTTATAATGATTTCCAGCGCCTTTATCTTCCATTTTTTCGTAAGGAACACAAGGATAGAAAATAAATTTTACACCACGTTGCAATAAACTTTCCAAATGACCGTGGCTAATTTTTCCAGGGTAACAAACAGATTCAGAAGGAATTGTTTCAAGACCTTTTTCGTAAACATTGCGACTAGAACGTTGAGAAAGAAGAACTCTAAATCCAAGTTCGTTAAAGAAAGTAAACCACATTGGGTAATTTTCGTACATATTTAATACACGAGGAATTCCTACATCTCCAAGTGGTGCATCATCTGGTTTTCTTGGAACGTAATTAAAAAGACGTTTATATTTCCATTCAAAAAGGTTTGGCATTGGACCAGCGTCGTCGTCATCAATTCCAGTGTTTGCCTTATTACTTGCGTCAATTACTTTTCCTTCAAGTTCAGCACCTTTTTCACATCTATTTCCTGTAATAAATGTGCGTTTTACGTTTCCTGTTGAGAATGTATTTATAGTAAGAAGACAGTTATTTTGACATTTTCCACAACGTTTTAGTTCCAACTCAACATGGAATTTTTCTAAATCTTCTAAAGTTGCAATTGAAGAACGAACATCGTGAACAGTATCTTCTGGTTCACCTGGCTTTGGTGCAATTAAATCTTTCCATTGGTCAAGAGCAATTAATGCCGAACCATAAGCACCCATTAAACCTGCTACATCAGGACGGTAAACCTGAACACCAGAGATTTTTTCAAATGCACGCAAAATTGCATCATTAAAGAATGTTCCACCTTGAACTACAACTTTTTCACCAATGTCACTTGCTTTTCTAAGTTTGATTACTTTGAACAAAGCATTTTTGATTACAGAATAAGAAAGACCTGCTGCAATATCACCAACAGAAGCACCTTCTTTTTGAGCTTGTTTTACTCTTGAATTCATAAAAACTGTACAGCGGCTTCCCAAATCAACTGGTTTTTGAGCCATCAAAGCAATTTTTCCAAATTCTTTTACGTCCATTCCCATTGTGTTTGCAAAGTTATCAAGGAAGGAACCACATCCACTTGAACAAGCTTCGTTTAACTGAATGCTAACAATTGCTCCGTCTTTCATGCGAAGACATTTCATATCTTGTCCACCAATGTCTAATAAGAATTCAACACCAGGAACAAAGAAATTTGCAGCTCTAAAGTGAGTAATTGTTTCAACTTCCCCAGAGTCTACCCCAAGAGCAGCTTGGAACAAGGCTTCGCCATACCCAGTAGAAACTGCACGAGCAATGTAAACATCTTCTGGAAGTTTTTTGTACAAATCTTTTAAAACTTGAACAGCCAAATCAACAGGATTTCCTTGATTGTGAGCATAAAAATCCCAAATGATGCGACCGTCTTTGTCAATTAAACATGCTTTTGTAGTTGTTGAACCAGAGTCCAAACCTAAGAAAACTGGTCCGTGAGTTTTATTTAAATCTCCACGTTTTGCTTTTTGTTCAGAGTGACGAACTTCAAATTCATCAAGTTCTGCTTGATCTTTAAACAATGGTTCAAGACGTTGAACTTCGCTTAATTCTGCATCAACTAAATTAGAAAGCGAACTTCTAAATTCTGCAATTGTTGGAAATTTATATTCCGGATTTTCTGAAAATTTTCTTTCTGCACCAAAAGCACAACCACTTGCAACAAAAAGTTGACTGTCTTCTGGAACAATTATTTCTTCATCTTTTAATTTTAATGTTTCAATAAATCTAAATCTTAACTGATCAAGGAAGTGTAATGGACCACCCAAAAATGCTACATTTCCACGAATTGGTTTTCCACAAGCAAGCCCCGAAATTGTTTGGCTAACTACCGCTTGAAAAATTGAAGCAGCAATATCTTCGCGACGAGCACCTTCGTTAATTAAAGGTTGAATATCTGTTTTTGCAAAAACACCACATCTTGCCGCAATTGGATAAATTTGTTGTGCTCCTTTTGCAAGTTCGTTTAATCCAGAAGCGTCTGTTTCTAACAACGCAGCCATTTGGTCAATAAAGGCACCTGTACCACCGGCACAAGTTCCGTTCATACGTTGTTCAACGCCACCTTTAAAATATGTAATCTTAGCGTCTTCACCACCAAGTTCAATTACAACATCAGTTTGAGGAATAAGTTTTTTTACAGAAGTTGTAGCAGCAATAACTTCTTGAATAAAAGGAATATTTAACCAACCAGAAACAGAAAGACCTCCAGAACCAGTAACTTTTGCAGTAACAGTTCTTGAACTTCCACCTTCAACTTCTTTTTCTAAAAAATCTAATGCTTTATTTACAACAGTAATAATTGTTGAACGAATATCGGCTCGGTGTCTTTGATAATCACCGTATAGAATTTTATCATTATCATCAAGAATGGCTACTTTTACAGTAGTAGAACCAACATCAATTCCAACACGAATAGGGAGTAATTCTGATTTAGTTACAATGTTTTCCATTACTATAATTTAATAGTTATTTCCTTTTTATTCAACAATACACATAATTAATTAACCAAAAATAAACAAATCCCAATTTCTATTAATTAAATAAAAAATTTGGGATAATAAATAAAACATTTTATTTTGACAACAATTTTACCGCAGTTCCTGGCAGAATTGTAGAAAAATCAATTTCCACAGGATTTCCATCTTTATCTGGATTTGGAACAAAGTAAAAATAATCATCATCTTCACCTTCATAAACTTCTCTATAAAGTCGTCCTTTTATAGGTTCTTCTGTTCTAATTTCTGCACC
>JAGARY010000438.1 GCA_017622055.1 Treponema sp.
CAAATCTTGCCAAGTACATTCGTTATTGTTAATTTTTGATACTAATAACTTGTCAATATCATCTTTAGCTTCTACTGTGTATTTAAATCTAATTTTTGAAGTTTCATTTCCATCTAAATAAACAGCTTCTTTTTCATTATTTAAAGTTAAGGTTGGAGTTTTATTTTGGGAATTTAAAAACTTTGCACTTTTTGTAAATTCCAAAGTAAGGATGATTTCAGACCCAACAGAATAAGATTTATCTTCATTTTCGCATCCAATTCGTTCAAGACCAATTTCTGCTTTATCAATAATTATTGTTTCAGAAACAATTGCTTCATTGTTAGCAAAATCTTTTAAACTAGCAGTAATTGAACTACTTGAACTAGGAAGATTCTTAACTTTTGCAGACCAAGTTCCATTTTGCATTTGTATATCATAAAATTCAGCATTTGACCAAGATAAAGAGATGTTTCCAATTTTATCATACAACTTCCAGCAATTTGTTGAATTATCGCTCCAAGAACCACTAATTGTAGCTTCATCTCCTTTTTTAATTAATGGCAAAGTTACTGAATTATCTCCAAAATAATACGTTTTATCATTATGCTTAATGGAAAGGAGCTTCAAATTTGGAACTTCGGAATCACCATTAATATCAATAGGATACACAGTAGAACCACCTGCATCATCTACAGCTAAAATAACAAAACTTTGAATAACAAGAGGTTTACTTTCACTTATTTTTAAATCGCTGAATAAATCAAATTCTTTATTCAATTTATAAGAATATATTTTAGTATTTGCATCAAAATCATATTGAGGAACTTCAAGATTATATACAAAGTTTCCTATAGAATCACTTGCATTTTCTAAATTCCATCCCTCTTCTGCTGTATTAATATATTTGATTTTGTTTTCTAACGCTGTAGAAGATGGATTTAAATGTACAATTTTTATTTTCTTTATTAGTCCATCATCAGATATTGTTCCATCAAATTTTAATTTGGTACTCCCGCTTACCAAAATGGAAGAAGATGATTCAGGAACAGTTAAAGTAATTTTTGGGGGTTGAACGTCTAAAACATTAAAATATTTAGTTATAGAATCTGTATTATCATAAATATCTTTTGTATTTACGGTTAATTTATAAACTGCACTTTCTGCAGGTGATTCAATATTCCATTGAGAATTTTTTGCATTTACTTCTGCTAAAATCAATTCTTCATTATTTTTTATTGATGAAAAACTTCCATCTGAATTTCGTTTTTCTAAAGAATAAGTTAAATTTGCAATTCCATCATCATCTTGAACAAGCCCAAAGATTTTTGTAGAAGGATATGTTTGATTGCCAGAAACAGTTTCTAAAGAATTACTTCCTGAATACAATGTAATCCAAGGTTTATCAGCTTCTGGATACCAAACAAAATATCCTAATACTTTTCTTTGCCATGTATTTGAACTACTAATACCAGTGGCAACAACACGAATTTTATGTTTTCCGGTTGCCAACTCTGGATTTTTCTCTGCAGAAATCCAATCAGAAGGAACAACATTAATTTTCCAAGTGCGTAAGTCTGTAATATTATCTTTTCCAACTGTAAGAGTTTTTGAATAATAGATTGCAGAACGTTCAAAAGGATATGCGGCAGAAATATTTTCTGTAGTTACAGAACCAATTGGAATATCAAAATTTGTTGAATCTACAGTTTTTGAATCTACAATTCCATTGTCAAATTCAATTCTAAATTCTTTAAAGGAAGCAGCAGAATCCTGACGACCTTCTAATACCAAAGTTCCATTTAATAATTGAGAAAGAACATTTCCATCTTGTAATTGGAGTTTTTCATATTCTGCAGTTAAATCTGTATTTGTTTTAAACAATTCTGGTGTTTTTATAGATATTTCTGGAATATTTTCATCAACAATCAAAGAACCTTCCAATTTTGAATTTTTTCCAGAATTACCAACAAAATCTTCAACAACAATTGTAAAAATATATGTAGAATCAATACCAGATTTCGCTTCCTCTGTAGAAACATCAATAGCCCAATTTACAGTTTTTCCATCTACAGTTGCCAAACTTTCATCTGCAGAAATTGTTACCCAGTCAGCAGTGTATGAAGTTTTCTTTTTCCACACTCCATTTTCTAAAACAAAATGAATATCGGCTTCATCAAAATCTATAGAAAGTTTTTTAACTTTTTCATTATCAGATGCTGTACCTGCTAATCTAAAGTTTTGACCAACATAATCACTGTCTTTGTGAGATGTTAAAAACACTTCTGGAGCTTCCAAGTCTATGGCAGAACCAAGCCCAATTTGACAAGAAGAAAAAATTAAAAATGCCGCAACCAATACACTAAATAATTTGAATGATGTGTTTTGTTTTTTCATGATTAATTCCTCCACCCTTTCATTCCATCAACCCGAGTAAACTCTCCGGCATTCATTATTCCCCAGTTTCTAGCCCAGTCGTAATAATTTACATCATCGTCATCTTTTCCATGACAATAATTACTAAATGAAGATTCAACTAAAACTTCATAACTTACCCAATAATAGTCATTTGTAGTAATATTTGCAGATTTTTCTCTAAAAACGATTCTTAAATACGGAGAACCAACTCTACTGTCTCTTAATGGGAATGGAGAAATATAAGGTTCCCCTGCAAAACCTGTTGTACCACGAATAGAAATATCAGTTTCTCCAGAATCTAGAGAAGAACAAGGTGTATTATTTCCTGTAATTGGATTAGAAAAATAAACCACTGTTTGGAACACACCTTCTATTCCATCATCTGAAGAAGTAAAAGAGTTTTTTGTTCCTTTAGCTGCAATAATTCCTTTATATGATTCTTTATAATCACCTGACCCAACCGCAAAAATAGAGTTAGTTGTATATGAACTTACAGGTAAAGCATATGAAGTAATATTTGTTGTTGTATAATAAGATGTTGCTCCAGCATTTGAATAAGTAGTATTTTCAGATGTGGCTGAATTATTATCTTTTTCAACTTTTGTTTCACTATAAACCACAGTTGCGCCCTTTGTTTCACAATCAATGCGGACACGAACATAACCTGTTGGTTTTACACCATCGTTTGCAATTGGGTCTGTCAGATTTCCATCTTCATCTGCTTGTCTAATTCCCAAACCACAACTGTAGCGGTCTACACGCACAACAGGGGTTGCAACTTTATCTGAATAAAATGATTTTTTATTATTAATCTGAATTATACCATCTGTATCTGTAAAATCATAGCCAACAATATCTTTAAAAGTTCCATTACCAAAGATAAGTTCCCATTCTCTTCCATCTGGTAAAGCATCTGTTCGGTCAATTAGACCTTTTGGGAAAGTAATAGTTACTTCATTACCATTTACTTTTACGTTAGCAGATGTTACATCCAAAACTCTTTGGTGTAATCCTGCTTTTTCTAAAACAGCACGAATTTCACCAGCTGATGTAGTAGAAGTTGGGGCTTTATAAGCATGATTTTCAAAAGTTTTTCCAATTGGATGAGGTTCTGTTGTTTCCCAAATTCCAATATCAAAATCTAAAACAAATTTTGTATCAATATCTGGAACATAGTTTCCATTTTCAAGTTTTATTCCTTGCATAGACTTTTTATATGGTCCAATGTATTGTCCAGTTCCATGATATTCATTATTTCTGTGCTTAATTCCAACAGAAGTATCTTCCATGTCTTCTTCTAACTTTCCATTTTTATCCTGGCGGGCTAAAATGTTTTTATCTTCGTATTCTAGTTCGGCACAAATTGTGTTGTATTCTTCCGCAGTTAAAACTGGTGGAATTGCCCAACCTGCTGTTTGGCGAAGAATGATATTTCCGCTACCTTTTTGAACTGGTTCACTAAATGTAATTTTTATTTGGTTTCCTGTTGTGTAAATATTATTTGCATCTGCTGTATAATCTGGATTTAACTCAGTCCCATCATTTGGAATTGCAGAAACTATTGTTGGAGCAACATTATCACAATGGAGATTTGGACGGTCATAATCTGCATCTAAAGTCTTACTTCCTTGATCAAAACCAAACAAATCTTTAACAGAACTACCCAATTTTATTCCATCTTTTTTAGGAACAAAAACTGTAAAATTATCGTCTTCTTTAACTGTATATTCAAAATCAATTGAAGGAACATTATTTGCAACAGAAGATGTCATTTTCGCTTTATGGTTTTTATCTTCTGAAATAATTATTTCTAGGTTAGAGTCTATTACATTTACATTTTCTTCAAAGTGAACTTTGAATGTTATTGTTTTTCCCTCATCATAATGTCCATCAGGACTTGTACATTCCACCGAGAATTTTGGAAAACTGCTTTTTATGTATAGTTCAACAGTTTCTGTTGCATCAGATACATTACCCGCATAATCAATAGCTCTTACTTTGAAAAATGCAGAATCTCTTGAAATTGCAACTGTTGAATCATTATGTCTTTCCCAAGATACCC
>JAGARY010000439.1 GCA_017622055.1 Treponema sp.
CAACATTAGGAAATTATTTGTCATGTGAATTTTATAAACCATCTGATAAAAACCGATGATTGTAATTTGTGCTGGAATCATCATAATAGCCATAATAAAGCTAAAGAATGCATTTTTAAGTTTCCAGTCATACATAACAATTGCATAAGCAGTTAATGTTGAAAAATACAAAGAACAAGCAGTTGTTCCTACAGAAATAATCATAGAGTTCATAAATCCTACTGCAGGATTAAAACTCTTGCCTAATAAAATCTTCAAGTTATTTAATAAATAAGTTGAAGGAATAAAAGAAACCGCATTTTGTTGAATTTGATATGTAGATCTTGTTGAGTTTATTATCATAATAACAAATGGAAGTAAACTCAAAACAGAAAGTACAATACAAATTATCAAAATGAGAGTTTTATATATTGCTTTAGACGCATTATTAGCATTAATTCCGTTTCCCATTAGTTTACTCCTTTTGCAATTCTTTTAGCTTCTTTAGCTTGTAATTTCTTTTGTTTTTTAAGAGCAACTTCTTCTTTATCTCTCATTGCAAAGAACATTACAGCAGAACAAGCAACAATCAATAACCACATAAGCATACTTGCAGCAGAAGCACGATTATACAAATAGCCACCACTAAATGCCAAACGATAAATAAATACGTTTGTTGTCATTGTAGCATTATCTGGACCACTATTAGGTACAAACAGTTGTGGAATATCAAACATATTCAATCCACCAATAAGACTTGTTACTAAAGTAAATAACAAGATTGTTTTAATGTTTGGAAGAGTAATTTTAAAGAAAACTTGAATTCCTGAAGCACCATCAATATCAGCAGCTTCAAAAATATCTGGGCTAATACCAAGAATACCTGAAATCATAATAATCATTGTGTATCCATACCACATCCAAGTTTGGATAAAAATTACAATTCCTTGAGCAATTCCTTTGTAAGCCAAAAAATAAACAGGTTTATCAATAAAACCTAGTTTTTGTAATAAATCATTTATAGGTCCCATTGGATAGCCAAACAAAGCATTAAACAAAATAGCAACAGTTGCAGCTGTAATAATATTTGGCATATAGAACAGAACTTTAAAAGCACCTTCACCTGGAACTTTTACACGTCTATTTGTGAACCAAGCAGCAAGTAAAAGAGCTAGAATCATCTGTGGAATAAAGTTACAAATCCAAAGCTTTAAAGTATTACCAAGGGCAATTCTAAAAGTTTGATTGTTTAAAATAGATTTGTAATTTGCGAATAATTTATCAAACGCAAGAAAACTAAAATCAGTTCTACCAACTCCTTTTAAATTTGTAAAACCAATGATGGCTGTATATAAAGTTGGATAAAGTGAAAAGATAAGAAATGCAAGAACAAATGGAATACTAAATATATAACCATATTTAGCATAACTTATACTACTCTTTTTTTTCATGATGAACACTCCAAAAATCAGTGATTTACTTTTTTAATATTCATATTTCAATACTTTTACAAAAATAGGGGCCACCAAGAGACAGCCCCTATTTAGAACCTAACAAAAAGAACTATTCAATATCAATTCCGAGTGTATCAGAAACTGTTTGTTTGAAGTCTTTAATTGCAGCATCACGTGATTTTTGTCCGTTAGCATAAGCACGAACTTGGTCACGCCAAATCATGTTGATTGATTCGTCATATTGTGTAAGGTTTTTACCATTAGCATATTTGTTAGCAGGAACGAAATAATCAAACATATTTTGTCCGCCTAAGAAATCTAATTCACCGTTAGATTTAGCCATTACTACACCAGAAGAAACTGTATCTTTTGTTCCACCTTCTCCATTCAATGTACCATTAGCCCATTTGTAAAGAAGACCATCTTTAGATGTATCAAGAGTAATCCATTCAATGATATCTCTTACAACAGCTTTTTTGTCTTTAGACATTTTTGTTTTACCATTAGCCAAAATCCATGTACCACCCCAGAAGAATCCGATTGGTGAGTTACAAACAGCCCAGTCACCGTATGTACCTTCTCCAACTTTAGATCCACCACAGTTAGGAGCGATTGTATAGTTAATAAGCCAAGCTGGTCCGAAGAATCCTAATACAGGTTTAGCACCAGTTCCTTTCATATCAGCAAACCAAGCATCTTGCCAGTCTTGAGTTTGGTTAGACCAACCTTTGTCTGTTAAGTTTTTAGAATAATCAAGGAATTTTTCACGTTTTGGATCAATATAAAGTTTATCATCAACAATCCAACCTTTGTCTGAAGAGTTTTCTACAGCGTGCCAAACATCTCCGTCACCAGAAACGATTGCTACACCATTTGCAGCACATTCTTCAGCAGCTTTCCAGAATTTGTCCCAAGATCCAGATCCACCACCAAGTTTTTCTTGAACTGTTTTTGGATCATCTGTTCCAAATACTTGTTTAGCTACAGAACGACGATAGATAAAACATCCACCTGTTGATTGGTAAGCTAAAGCATCAACTTCACCTTTTCTGTTTGATCCAATATCAACTGTATATGGAGCAATTTCAGCATCTTTAATTGCTTTGTCAATTTTGATGCCTAATTTTTTGTATGGCATTGCATAAGATTGCATATCACCTTTTGAATATTTCAAGATGAAAGCAGCTTCTGCACAATAAATATCAGGAGCATCTTTTCCACCTGCTTGTAAAGCTTGGTCAAGAGCTGGCTGATAAGCACCCTCTGTTGTAGCAATAATAGTTTTGTTTAATTTGTATCCAAGTTCTGGATGAGCAGCTAAATACTTTTCAACCATACCTGGAACTTCCTCTGTAAATGACCACAAGTTAATAACTTTGTCATCTTTTGGAGCAGCAAATAATGATGCTGCTACTGTTAAAGCTAAAAGCCCTGAAAGAATTTTTTTCATTTTCATTCCTCTTTTTTTGAAATTACGACTTAAACTAAGTCAATTATGATTATATTTAATAATTTCATAAAGAAAAGCGAAAACGTTGTAAATTCCTCAAACTTAAGGAAATCACCTTATGAAAAATCGTAAAAAAATCAACAAAAAAAAAGAAAAATTTTAAACTTGCATTTTAATTATACTATTTTATAATGTTTCATAGTTAGGTGATACAAACTGTATTACTTTTTTCAGAAAAAAATCGGAAGTTATGAGTAAAAAAATTAACTTAACAACAATAAAATCAGTTTCTTCATTAGCAATTGGTGTTTTAGTAACACTTGTAGCTGCTTTTTCTAGTTTAAATGTACTTAGAAAAATAACAAAGGAAACTACCCAAACCTTCTATAAATCAAGCAAAAACACATTAGACGGTTATCATCAATCAATTAAATTCTGCTTAGAAATGTATAAAAATTCTTTAGATTTGTTCTATGACGAAGAAACTTTTTCTACAGCAAGTTCTGAAGAGATTTATTCTCACTTGGTTGATTACAAAAAGTTGCAAAATCCCGATTTTTTTAATGTTTTTTATGTAGATAAAAATAATGATTTCTTTTTTTCAACAGGAAGAAAATCAAGAAACACTGAATTTAACTATATCTCATTTTTATCAAACAAAGACACAATTTATAATTTAACAGATACATTACCTACAGAAGATACACAAATCTTTTTAATTTCCAGAAAAGTTTTTGATGAAAAATACAAAATTAAAGGTCTATTATGTGCAACAATTAGGCTAGA
>JAGARY010000440.1 GCA_017622055.1 Treponema sp.
AAACTTTATAAATACTAAAGAAATTTAAGTATATTAAATATTATATAAATTTAAAATATTTTGTAAAGTAGATATTAATAATAATCTAAACTTAACTACCATTATATGATAAAATATAAAAATGCAAAAGACTAATTCATTAAATAGTAGAATAGATAAAGCAATTTTTGAATATAAACTTTTAGAAGATGGAGATAAAATTTTAATTGGTGCTAGTGGCGGAAAAGATTCCACTGCTTTAATTGAATATTTTAGTAACAGAAAAAAACGCAAAAACGCCAATTTTGAATTTACAGCCCTTTATATTCAATCTGATTTTGCACCTCCTTTTCCGCCAAAAGTTTTGGAACTTTACAAAGAATGGAACGTGAATTTTGTTACTGTAAATGCAGATATTTTAAATAGAGTTCATAAAGATCAAAAAATGAGCTGTTATTGGTGTTCTACACAACGTCGCTACGAATTAATGAAATATGCTATTGAAAATGGCTACAATAAAATTGCTTTGGGCCATCATCTTGATGATATTTTAGAAACTTTACTTATGAATATGCTAAATAAAGGGGAACTTTGTACAATGCCCCCAATTTTGCAATACGAAAAATATCCGTTACAAATAATTCGTCCTCTTTGTTATGTTCCAGAAGAACGAATTATTTTGCATGCTCAAGAAGTTGGCTACGCAGGATACACTTGCACTTGTAATTATCAAGACAATTCTGCAAGAAAATCTGCCCGAAAAAAACTTGAAGAACTAACTGGAAGCGACGAAGGCAAAAAAGACAGAATGTTCGCCGCCCTCAAAAACATAAAATTCGACTATTTACCAAAATCTTGCGAGTAATATGATTTGTCATTGCTAGCCATAGGCGAAGCAATCTGTTTTTCAAATTGTTGGCTAAAGATTGTCGGGTCAAGCCCGACAATGACAGGTTGGTTGCCTACGATGACAAATTGATTGACGACAATGACAATAGAGCTGTGTCATCTTCGGAGCAAGCCCGACAATGACAGGTTGGTTGCCTACGATGACAAATTGATTGATGACAATGACAATAGAGTTGTGTCATCTTCGGGCTTGACCCGAAGATCTTTTATCTCAACGCCAAATTATCTTCAATAAATTTCTTTTTCAAATCTTTTAAGTTTTCAGAAAGAGAAACTTTATAAATATGAGGATTCAAAAGACGTTTGTAAGATTCATCAAAAGTTTCAAGTTGAGCTTGCATTGTGTTTCTGCTAATAATCAACTGTTCAGAATCTGGAAGACGTTTTTCTAATCTTTCACCATTTTCAAGGCGCTTTTTCAAAAGTGGCTCAATTTTTGCAGGTGTAAAATTAAATTGTCTGTAATCTACCATTGGATGATAAAATTTATTTTCTTTTCCAACTTCAATTGTTTCATCTTCCAAAGTTAAAATATCTGCACAAGCCATACCGTTTTCATCAAACAATCTGTAAACATTTTTAATTCCAGGGTTTGTTGTCTTTGCCGGATTATCGCTAAACTTCATTGCAGGAATCATTGAATCAGATTTTGCGTCATGTCTTGCTGCCAACTTGTAAACACCAGTAAATGAAGATTCATTTCCACCAGTTACCATGTGAGTTCCAACACCCCAACTGTTAATTGGTGCGTTTCCTGCTACCAAAGTAGAAATAATTTCTTCTGTCAATTCATTAGAGACACTAATTTTTGCTTGTGGGAATCCCGCACGGTCAAGTTCTTTTCTAACTTCACGTGTCAAATAAGAAATATCACCAGAGTCAAGACGAACTCCAAAATTATAACCTTGTTTTACAAGTTCCCCACCAGCAATAATTGCATTTTTAATACCAGATTTTAATGTATCGTAAGTATCAATCAAAAATACAGAATTTTGAGGATAAATTTTTGCATATTCTCTAAAAGCTTCAAGTTCAGAAGAGTGGCTCATAATCCAAGAGTGAGCCATTGTTCCCATAACAGGAATTCCATAGAGTTTTCCAGCCAAAGTGTTAGAAGTTCCAGCAGCACCACCAATGTAAGCTGCTCTTGTTGCAACCATTGCTCCAGAATGTCCTTGTGCACGTCGCAAACCAAATTCCATAATAGGAGCTTTTTTACTTGCCAACCAAATTCTAGAAGTTTTTGTAGCAATCAAACTTTGAAAGTTAATAAAGTTCAAAACTAAACCTTCTAAAATCTGTGCTTCAATTAATTTTGCATGAATTCTAACCAATGGTTCTTGAGGAAAAATTACAGTTCCTTCGGCCATTGAATACAAATCACCAGTAAATTTAAAATCTTTAAGGTAATCTAAAAATCCCTGTTCAAAGATTTTTTGTTCTTTTAAATATTCAATATCATCTTCGCTAAAGCGGAAATCTACAATTGTATCTAATAATGTTTCAATCCCAGCAAAAACAGAAAATCCACCATTAAAAGGATTTTTTCTAAAAAACATATCAAACACAACTGTCTGATTCATATTTTGTTTCCAATAACCTTGTGCCATTGTTAATTCATAAAAATCTGTAAAAAGAGCACTTGCACCTGGAATTGCCCAATCTTCATTTTTCATAAAATCCTCCAAAATCTTAAAAAATTAAACTAAAACTAAAATCTTCAAAAAATTAATTATATTGATATGGCCGTTTGTTATACTTGTAAGTATAGCGAGCAACCAAATATCTTCCAACAAATCTTCCTAAAAGGGCAGTGAATTTCCATTTAAAACGATACATCGCAATTTTCTTTCCTTTAAAAGCTCGTTTTAAACAATGAGCCACAACTTTATCAGGCTCAATTCCGCCTTTCACTTCTTTTCTAGCCCCATTAGAAGCAACATTTGCAAATTCCGTACTAACAGAACCAGGACACAAAGCACAAACTTTTACACCTTTGTCTTTAAGTTCCGCCGCAAGAGCCACAGAAAAACTAAGAGCATAAGCTTTTGACGCACCATAAACTGCAAAGTTTCCCAATGGCATAAAAGCTGCCAAACTTGCTGTGTTAATAATTACAGAATTAGAAGTCAAATATTTTAAAACAACGCCACAAAGTCCAGTTAATGTTACACAATTAATTTCAATCATATCAAGTTCTTTTTCCAACGGAGTGTCTTCAAAAGGACCGTAAGTTCCAAAACCTGCATTATTCACAAAAAGTCCAACAGAAAAATCTTTTTCACTTTCCAAAATATCAGAAAACCGTTTTACACCATCTTTTCCGCAAATATCAACTGCAAAAGATTTTACAATTTTTTTTCCAGCCTTTTCATTAATCTGATTTTCCACTTCCAAAAGCAAAGATTCTCGTCTAGCAAAAATCCAAATTTCATCATAATCAAACTTTTGTTCAATTTGATTTGTAAATTCTTTTCCCAAACCAGAACTTGCGCCTGTAACAATTGCCACATTCTTCATATTTCTATTATACAAAAAAACAAAATCTATATCAAATTCAGGTTTATTTGGGCGCAAATCTTTTGGCATAGTCGCATTTCGGCGCTTGCCTAAAATAGAAAATCCGTTAAAAAACAAGTCGACAGAGTTGTTTTAGGATTTACATAATTAATGGCTTGACCAGATTTATCTGGGCCTAACGGTCGGTGCTATCGCACTCCCTTCGGGCCGCCTCAATTCTCGGCGCCACCACAACTACAAATTTTAGTATTGATTTCAAAATTGCCAATCTTTATAATGATTTTATGAAAAAAAATCTAATTTATAAAACATCAATTATTGTAATTTTAAGTTTATTCATTTCCTGCCAATCAAAAGCAGAAAAACAACAAATAAAAAAAGAAATTGCTACAAAACAAAATGCTACAATCATAAATAATCAATTTGTAAAAACAGAAATAGAAAAAAATCAAAATAAAATAAAAGAATACATTCAAAAAATGCCATTAGAACAAAAAGTTGCCCAATTATTTATAGAAAATTTGGAAGGCAACACAAAATTTCGTTCTTACGAAACTTACGACAAAATTACAGGAAAAAAAGAACATTCAAACATTCCAATTGTTGCTGGTGGCTACATTTATTTTTCTTACAATCTTTGCCAAACTCCAGAACAACAAATTGCTTTTGCTTCATCAATTTATGAATATTGTAATTCCAATAATCAAATTTATCCATTTTTGGCAATTGACCAAGAAGGTGGATTTGTAAATCGTCTTAGAAAACTAACTGGAGGACTTCCTTCACAACAAAAAGTTTCCCAAGATTATTCTGTTGAACAAGCCTATGTTTTATACAAAGATCAAGCTCAAAAAATATCGGTTCTGCTTTCTTTTTATCTGTTTTGCCTCCAAAAACTTGCGCAAAGCGACAAAAACGAGC
>JAGARY010000441.1 GCA_017622055.1 Treponema sp.
GAGCGTGGATGCAAAGTGCATTTGTGTCTGCGTACTTCAAAATTGTTGAGCAAAGCGAAAACAATTTTGATACAATCTTTTCTTTAGCAGCACAACCGCACTTTGACAGACACGACTCGACTGTAAGCTTATCAACAAAGTCCCAATCATATTTTAAGTCAAAGTGTTTAAAATAAACCTACAACCCTCATATTAATCGTTTTACGAAAACGATTTCGCTTGCATTTTTGAATAATTAGGGTAAAATTATTTTATTAAAAAAACAGGAGTTTTTCTTTGGTTACACTAAAAGATATTGCAAAAGAATGTAATGTTTCATTTTCTACTGTTAGTAAGGCTTTAAAAGGAAGTCCAGAAATAAGTGAAGAAACAATAAATCTAATTAGAAAAAAAGCAATTGAAATGGGATATCACCCAAACATTGCCGCAAGAACATTAAGAACTAGTAAAACTTATAATCTTGGGGTAATTTTTGAAGATAAAACAGGAGCTGGATTTCAACATCAATACTTTGCAAAAATCATTAGTGGATTTCAAGATGTGGCTCAATCAAAAAATTACGAAATCACTTTTATGTCATACAATCGCACAAGAGAAAACGATTATTACAATCATTCAAAAAGTCGTAATTTTGATGGAGTTGCAATTCTGTCGGCAGATTTTACAAATCAAAGAATAAAAGAACTTGTAAACAGCGAAATTCCTACAGTTACTTTGGATTATTCCTACGACGAAAATCATACAGCAGTTTTAAGTGATAACACAAAAGGAATGTCAGACTTAGTTGAATATGTAATTCAAAAAGGTCATAAAAAAATTGCGATGATTCACGGTGAAGACACTCTTGTAACAAATGAACGCAAAAAGATTTTTCTTGATGTTTGTAAAAAACACAATATTGAAATTCCAGATTACTATTTTGCAGAAGCTTTGTATCATGACCCAATGATTAGTGCAGAAGCTACAAGTATTTTACTTTCTTTAGAAAATCCTCCAACATGTATTTTTTATCCAGATGATTATTCTGCACTTGGTGGAATTAGAGAAATAAATAGTAGAAAAATGATTCCAGGAAAAGATATTAGCATTGTAGGATACGATGGAATTATGCTAACTTCGATGATGATTCCCCCATTAACAACTTATGAACAAGATGGTGTAGAAATGGGAAATCTGATAGCTGAAAACTTAATCAAAAAAATAGAAAATAACCAACAAGAAAATTCAAAAATTATTGTTTCTGGACGCATATTAAAAGGTGGGACTGTTGTGGATTTAAAATAAGTGTGTTACACTAAAAAGATATATAGAAAAATAACAGTGAGGATATTATGAGAAAAATTAAGATTTTTAGTTTGTTGTTTTTATTTTCAATTCTTTGTTCATCAGTATTTGCAGAATCAAAAAAAGGGGAAATAAAAGAATTTTTTAATGAATATAAAGAAATGGTTTCCCTTGCAGAAAAAGCAGCAAAAAAAGAATCTGTTCCTGATATGGCTAAAGTTGAAGGTTTAATGGCAAAACTTTCTGTAAAATATGCAACTTTAGTAGTTTCTGATGATTGGACAGAAAAACATACAAAACTATACAAAAAACTTACAGCAAAATACGGTAAGGCCCATAAAGTTTTTGGAAAAGCCGTTGGTAAGGACATTGGTTCTGCTGCAAAAGAATTTGGAAAAGATGTTGGTGAAGCTGGCAAAAAAGCCGGAAAAGAACTAAAAAAATTATTTGATTAGTTTAGAATAAATCTTAATTCACAAAAAAAAGACTGCCTTAGTTTTACACTTTGGCAGTCTTTTTTTTATTGTGCTTATTTAATTTCAACTTTGTCTAATTTCCAGATATCACGAACATAATCTTCAATTGTTCTGTCCGAAGAGAATTTTCCAGAATTAGCAATATTGATTAAAGCTTTTCTAGCCCATGCTTTTTTGTCTAAATATGCTTCTGCAATTTTTTCTTGTGCTTTACAGTACAAATCAAAATCTGCAAGAACATAGTAAACATCAGGGCGTTGACCTTCTACACCGAAAACTAAAGAATCATGCAACTCTTTGAACAATTGATGAGTTGGATCGTAAGTTCCATCAACAAGTTGATTAACAACTTTTGCCAATGCAGGATTTCTGTCTAAATAATCTTGTGGATTGTAAGAGTGTTCAGCTTCCATTTTCTTGATTTCTTCTGTTAAAAGACCGAATACAAATCCATTTTCTTTTCCAGCTTCTTCAAAAATTTCAATGTTAGCACCGTCCATTGTACCAAGTGTCAAAGCACCGTTTACCGTAAACTTCATATTAGAAGTTCCTGATGCTTCATATCCTGCTGTAGAAATTTGTTCAGAAACATCTGCTGCTGGGAATATTTTTTCTGCCACAGAAACACGATAGTTTTCAATGAACACAACTCTAATTTTTCCACGAACACGACGATCGTTGTTTACTCTGTCTGCAACAGTGTTAATCAATTTAATAATTGCTTTTGCACGACGATATCCACTGGCAGCTTTTGCACCAAAGATGAATGTTCTTGCTGGTGGATTAAATGAAGGATCTTCAATCAATCTGTTATACAAATACATTACGTGCAAAATATTTAACAATTGACGTTTATATTCGTGAAGACGTTTTACTTGAACATCAAAAATACTTTCTGGATCAAGGAATTCGTTTTGAGTATGTTTTAAGAAATCTGCAAGAACTTGTTTATTTTCCATTTTGATGTTGATAAGTTCATTCAAACTTTCTTCATCATCAACAAATTTTTCAAGTCCTTTGAGTTTTGTTAAATCTTTTTCCCAACCATGACCAATGCGTTTTGTAATAAAGTCAGAAAGCAATGGGTTTGCATTCAAAAGCCAACGACGTTGTGTAATTCCGTTTGTTTTATTATTGAACTTTTCTGGATAAATTGTGTACCAGTCTTTAAGTTCAGCTTCTTTAAGAAGTTTTGTATGAAGTTCAGCAACACCGTTTACGCTAAAACATGAGTGAATTGCAAGCCAAGCCATGTAAACCATATTGTTGTGAATGATTGCCATGTGTTCGTGTTTGTAATAATCATTAGGGAATTTTGCTCTTAATTCAATTACAAGACGACGGTTGATTTCTTCTACAATTTGATATACGCGTGGAAGTAAACCTTGGAAAATTTCGATTGGCCATTTTTCCAATGCTTCTGCCAAAATTGTGTGATTTGTATAAGCAAATGTTTTTGTAACAATTGCCCATGCATCATCCCAACCCACATTATAATCATCAATTAAAATGCGCATAAGTTCAGGAATTGCAACTACTGGGTGTGTATCATTTAATTGAATAACGTGCAATTCTGGGAATTTAGCAAAGTTTGTTCCATGATCTGCAACATAGTGACGAACTAAATCTTGTAATGAAGCAGAACTAAAGAAATATTGTTGTTTTAAGCGAAGAGCTTTTCCACTTGGACCTGAATCGTTTGGATAAAGAACGCGGCTAATGTTTTCTGCACTATTTTGGCGTTCAACTGCACGATTGTAATCCATATTATTGAAAAGTTGTAAATCGAATCCGTTTGGAGAAGTTGCAGCCCAAAGACGCAATGTATTTACAGTTTTTGTGTCATATCCAATAATTGGCATATCATAAGGAGTTGCTGTTACTTCTTCTGCATTTTCAATGTAGAAACGTGGTTGACCATCTGGAGTTTTTCCATAAGCAATATTTCCGCCAAATTTTACAGTAACTGCTAAATCGCTTCTTTTGATTTCCCAAGGGTCTCTATGAGCAAGCCAATTATCTGGATATTCAACTTGGTATCCGTCTTGAATGCGTTGTTCAAACATTCCGTATTCATAACGAATTCCGTATCCGTGTCCTGGATAATCCAAAGTTGCCAAAGAATCTAAGAAACAAGCAGCAAGACGACCTAAACCACCGTTTCCCAAACCTGCATCTGGTTCTTCATTTTCAATCATATTGA
>JAGARY010000442.1 GCA_017622055.1 Treponema sp.
AGTTAGGATTTTTTTCGGAAAGTTTTTGTCTGTACAAATGATAGCACAAAATTTGAACAGCATGACTCAAATTTAGGGAACCAAAATCATCAGATGATGGAATTGTAACTCCCAAAGTGCATTGTTCCAATTGGCCATCTGTTAATCCTGTTCTTTCGTTTCCAAAAATTACAGCAACTTTGCCTCCAGAACTGTTTTCCTTTGCAATCTTTCCACTTTCAGAAGATTTTACCAAAGATTCATTTTGAATTGTATCGGTAATTTCACTTGCCATTTTTGCAAATTCTTCTGGAAGCAAAAGTTTTCCACGTTTTTTTCCAAAACGTCTGGTAGTTCCTGCACTAATTGAACAGTCTTTTGTAGCGTCTTTAATTGAATCAAAGAATTCAACATTATCAAAAATGTAGCCAGCGTGAATTGCCAAAACTTTTATATGTTCCAAAGCCGTAGCTTCGTAATCATCTTTTTTTCCAACAATGCGCAATGTTTTTATGTCATTATTTGCCATTGCACGGCATGCCGCCCCAATGTTTCTTGGTTCGTCAGGATGATCTAAAATAATCACAACATTTGAAAGATTCATAAAAATTCCTTAATTCTATTTTTCACCACGAGTTTTGCTAAAAAGTCTTAAACAGTTTAACACAGCCAAAATTGTAACTCCAACATCGCCAAAAACTGCAAGCCACATGTTAGAAATGCCCAAAGCACTTAAAATTAAAATTACACCTTTAATTCCCAAAGAACCAATTAAATTTTCGTATACAATTCTTAAAGTGCGTCGGCTAATTTTAATTCCTTCTACAATTTTAGAAGGTTTGTCTTCCATAATGATAATATCAGCAGATTCAACCGCCGCATCGCTGCCCATAGTTCCCATGGCAATTCCCGCATCCGCACGGGCCAAAACAGGAGCGTCATTAATTCCGTCACCAGTAAAAATCAAAGTGCCTTTTTTGCCAGTTTTTTTGTTATTTTGTGCAAGTTCATCATGCAATTCTTCTACAATGTGCAATTTATCTTCGCTTAAAAGTTGAGCGTAAACTTTATCTAAAGAAAGTTTGCTTGCCACAATTTCTGCACTTCTTTGATTGTCCCCAGTGAGCATAACAGTTTTTGAAACACCAAGTTTTTTTAATCCAGAAATTGTTTGTTCCGCATCATCTTTAATTTCATCACTAATTACAATGTGACCAGCGTATTTTCCATTGCAAGCAACGTGAACAATTGTTCCGTCTTGATGTTCTGCACATTCGTTATATTCAATATTAAATTGATTCATAAGTTTTGTGTTTCCTGCCAAAACTTCTTTTCCGTTTACAATTGCTTTAATTCCCTTACTTGTAATTTCTTCAACGTTTTCAAGTTTTACTTCATCACAGCATTTATCGTGGTGAGCACATTTTAAAGAAGTAGAAATTGGATGAGAAGAAAACATTTCTGTGTGAGTAGCCAAAGCCAAAAGTTCATCTTCTGTAATTGCGTCGTCAGTTGCGTGAATGTGAGAAACAACAAAATTTCCTTTTGTTAAAGTTCCAGTTTTATCAAAAACTGCAATTTTAGTATTTCCCAAGGCTTCAAGATATGTGCTACCTTTTATCAAAATTCCTTTTTTTGCACAAGCAGTAATTCCGCCGCAGAAAGAAAGTGGAATAGAAATTACAAGGGCACAAGGACAACTTACAACTAAGAACATTAATGCTCTGTAAACCCAAACGCTAAAATTTGTGCTCCAACTCCAATCCCCAGAAGTTAGACCAATAAAAATGCCAGGAATTACGGCAACAATTGCAGCCGCCGTAACAACAATAGGTGTGTAAACTTTTGCAAAACGAGTTACAAATTGTTCAGATTTAGTTTTATTTTCTGTAGCGTTTTCTACTAAATCAAGAATTCTAGACAAAGCAGAATCTTGTGCATGTTTTGTAGTTTGAATTTCCAAAACCCCTTGCATATTAATAGAACCAGAAAGAACTTCATCACCAACGCGAACTTTTTGTGGAATACTTTCCCCAGTCAAAGCCGAAGTGTCAATAAAACTTTCTCCGTCTGTAATAATTCCATCAATAGGAATTCTTTCACCAGGTTTTACAATAATAATTGAACCAGTTTTTACATCGTCTGGAGAAACTTCTGTTAATTCAATCTTTTCATTTTCGCTAGAAATCTGTTTTAATGTTGCCACATCAGGACGTAGTTTAGAAATTTCTTCAATGGAGTTGCGACTTTTGTCTACAGCATAATCTTCAAATTTTTCACCAACTTGATACAAAAGCATAATTGCAACTGCTTCTTCATATTTTCCAAGAATTAATGCACCAATAGAAGAAATTGACATTAAAAAACCTTCATCAAGAAGATGCCCTTTAAACAAATTGTAAATTGCATTAATGATGATATTTTTTCCAACAATAATAAAAGACACACAAAAGAAAATAATGCACAAAGTTTCTTTTAAGGAATATTTTAAACCGGGAATTGAATAATTTATGGTTAAATGTTCATTAATAATCCCTGCTACGAACAAAATTGCAGCAAAAATTAAACGACCAGTTGTAAGTTCTTTTCCGTGCTCGTGGGAATGTCCTTCGTGATTATGACCATGTCCGTGGTTGTGCCCGCAACTACACCCGCACCGATGTTCATGGTGGTG
>JAGARY010000443.1 GCA_017622055.1 Treponema sp.
CGTCTGCTTTTTCTTGTGTATTCATATTTTTATTATATCACAGAATGTTCTATTCTAACAAGTTTGATTTAGGGTTTAATACAAACCCTAAAAACGGCTGAGTCAAGGCCTTGAACGAAGTGTCCCTTGACCGGACGTATTTTTTTATTTGTAGATTAATGAGATTTTTTTTTATATAATTTAATTATGGCTGAAAAAAAGAATAGAGTTTCGTTTTTTGATTTTTTGAATAATCATGAATCTTATATTAAGTGGATTGGGATTTTTGTTTGTATTTTATTGATGATTGCTTTTTATTTTATTAGTTTGAAGCGTCAGAGAATTAATGAACTTTCTAAATTAACTTTTAAAAATACTCAGATTGAATCGGTGGCTGATGGTTCCTATATTGGAAAGTGTACAACTAGTTTTATGCAGGTTGAAGTTGAGGTTTTTGTAAAAGATGGAAAATTGCAAAAAATTGTTTTGCTTGATTCAAAGGGATTTAAAGGAAAAGATGCAGAATCGATTTTGGATCGTATGGTGGCGGAAAATAAAATTCTTGTGGAACCAATAAAACACGAAGAATTGTATTGTATTGTGTTTTATGTTGCTGTGGATGATGCTTTGCGTTAGGGATTGTAGGTGCAGCGAGCTTGCGAGCTGTTCCGAAGGAATGGAGCCGCGGTAGACGGCGGAACATAGGGAACGGCCCTGCAAAGCAGGGTAAAAACAGTCTAGCAGACTGTTTTTAGTGAGTCTCGAAGCAGCTGTGCTGCGCACGCGCAAAGCCCGACCCGCAGGAACGAAGTGGAAGCGGGGAACGCCCAGAAAAATAAAAAAATATGAAAAAAAAACGTAATTTTCAGAAAGAATTGGATTCTCTTTTGGCTCAGCTTGATGGACGGCCAAAACTTTTGCTTCATGCTTGTTGTGGTCCTTGTTCCTCTTATGTGATTGAGTTTTTGGCAGAATTTTTTGAAATTACAATTTTGTATTATAATCCAAATATTTATCCACAAGCGGAGTATGAGCGGCGACTTAATGAAATTATTGATTTTTTGCCAAAGTTTGAACCAGCTGTAAAGAATAAAGTTTGTTTTGTGGAAGATGTTTATAATCCTCAGGAATTTTATGATGCGGTGAATACAAAAAATGAACCGGATTTGGCTAGGGAAGGAGAAAAAGGGGAACGTTGTCGCCGTTGTTATGAGTTTAGATTGCGTCGTGGGTTTGATTACGCTTTAAAAAATGATTTTGATTATTTTTGCACAACTTTGAGTATTAGTCCTTTTAAGGATGCGGAAAAAATCAATTTGCTTGGAACAGAAATTGTTGAAAATTATATGAAAAATCAGTCTGTAAATGAAGAAAAAAAAGTTCCTAAGTGGCTTGTTTCTGATTTTAAAAAAAAGGGTGGATTCAAGCGGAGTTTGGAAATTAGTGGGGAGTTTAATCTTTACAGGCAGCAGTATTGTGGTTGTGTTTATTCAAAAGTGAACAAGGAAAATTATGAAAAATAGTTTGATTTCTATAAAAAATTGTGCTGTTTCTGATTCAAAAAAAACTTTTATTAAAAATGTGAATTGGGAACTTAAAAATGGTGAATTTTGGCTTGTTTTTGGTGAAAATGGCGGTGGAAAAGCGGAATTTTTGCGGGCTTTGTGTGGAATTGGACCAGAAAAGTTTGTTTTGAATTGTGAAGATAATTCTGAATATTTTAATGATTTTTTGGATTCTTGTGATTGCGAAATTGTTTCTTTGGAGCAGGCTGCAAAACTTATTGAAGAAGAAAGGTTAAACGACGAAAGCGAATTTGTGGACGGTGGTGTTGATATTGGTCGTACTGGGCGTTTTTATATTGCTCAAAAAGTTTATGAAACAGAAAATAAAAAATTGTTAAAAAATGAGCCTCTTCCTGCAAAAATGCAAAATCTTGAAAATGATGAGGTTGTAAAGCTTTGTGGCATTTCTAAGATTTTGGACAGGGGCTTAAAATATATGTCTACTGGGGAAATTCGGCGAACTATGCTTGCGGCGGCGTTACTTAGTAAAAAAAAGTTTCTGGTTTTGAGTAATCCTTTTGCTGGGCTTGATGTGGAAAGCCGAAAGATTTTGTTTGATTTTGTTTGTGGAATTGGTTCTGCTGGGGAACTTGGTTCACCGAATTGCGGGCTTGGTTCTGCAGGTGGCGAGCTAGATTCTGGAAAGTGTACGCTTGGTTCTGAGGGGTGTTTCTGTGGTTCTACAGACACTGGAAATTGTCGATTCCCAATTGTAGTTTTGTGCATGGACAGATGGCACGAAATTCCTGAGTCTATAACACATGTAATTGAATTTTCAAATAAAGAAGTTTCGTTTTGTGGTACAAAACAAGATTTTTTATTATTCAAGAATTTTGAAAAAGCAGATGACACTGATAATTTGGTTGATTTTTCTAAGCAATTTGCAGAAACTTTGGAAGATTCTTCTGTTTGCGTAAAAGATGATGATTTAGATTCTGGCAACTTGAAAAATCAGAGTGATTCTAAGGAAAGTGAAGAAATCCTTTTTGAATTAAAAAACGTAAATGTGGGATGGGACGGAAAACTTGTTTTAAAAAATCTTTCTTGGAAATTAAAAAAAGGAGAACATTGGTTGATTCAAGGGCCAAACGGTTGCGGAAAAACAACTTTGTTGGAATTGATTACAGGAGATAACAAACAAGTTTATTGTAATGATGTTACGATTTTTGGAATTAAGCGAGGCTCAGGGGAATCTATTTGGGACATAAAAAAACATTTAGGAATTGTTTCTTACAGACTTCATGTGGAATACAGAATGGTTGGAAACACTTCTATTCAAAATGTAATAATTTCGGGATTCAAGGATTCAATTGGGTTGTACGAAACTCCAACAGATGTGGAAATTCAAATTGCAAAAAAATGGCTTTCTTTGGCAGGTTTTGAAGGTCGCGAATTGGAAAGTTTGGTTCGTTGAGTTATGGTGAACAGCGAGCTATTTTGATTTTGCGTTCTGTTGTAAAATCTCCAAAAATTTTGATTTTAGATGAGCCTTGCCACGGACTTGATGAAAATTATAGAAAAAAAATATTAAATCTTATGGAATTAATTGCAGAAAAAGGAAAAACAACAATGCTTCACGTTACTCATGATATTACAGAAATCCTTTCTTGTGAAAAACATACATTGCAATTTGTGCCAGAAGAAAATCCAATGTATAAGATTGAAAGAAGATAAACCTACTTTATTTTTCTTGCGAATACTATTATAGTTTTGTTATGAATTTTTCAAAAACTTCGAATAATGACAACTTTGCAGAAAATCAATACAACAAAATGGTAGATACGCCAGTTTCTAAATTAATCACAAGTCTTGCAATTCCAACTGTAATTTCAATGCTTGTAACTTCAATTTACAATATGGCAGACACTTTTTTTGTTTCGCAAATTAGTACACAAGCAAGTGCGGCCGTTGGTGTTGTTTTTCCAATTATGTCTATTATTCAAGCTTTTGGATTTACTTTGGGAATGGGCTCTGGAAGTTTAATTTCTATTAGATTGGGGCAAAAACAAAACGAAGAAGCAAATGTAATTGTTTCTACAGCTTTTTTTACGGCTATATGTCTTGGTTGTATAATTACAATTTTGGGAACATTATTTTCGGCACAATTATTAAGTTTAGTTGGGGCTTCCGATTCCGTTTTACCTTATGCAAAAGCTTACGCAAAATATATTTTCTTTGGTGCTCCAATTATGACAGCATCTTTTGTTTTGAACAATGTTTTGCGTTCAGAAGGAAAAGCTTTTTTTTCAATGATTGGACTAACAACTGGGGGAATTTTAAACATCATTTTAGATCCAATATTTATTTACGCTTTAGATTTAGGAATTTCTGGTGCTGCAATTGCAACGTTATGTAGTCAATCAATTAGTTTTTTGATTTTGCTAACTTGCTTTTTAAAACACAAAACAGTTTGTCGCATAAGCATCAAACTTTATTCACTTAAAAAAGAAGTTCTTCCAAAAATTGTTACAACAGGATTTCCTTCACTTTCAAGACAAGGTTTGGCAAGTATTTCTTCTATCTTATTAAACACAGCTGCTGGTTCTTATGGTGATGCTGCAATTGCAGGAATGTCAATCACTACAAAAATTATTATGTTTGTGGCAAGTGTTATGATTGGAATTGGGCAAGGATTTTCACCTGTTAGCGGGTATAATTATGGTGCAAAACGTTATGATCGTGTAAAGCAAGCGTATAAATTCACTCTTTGTGCTGGTTCAATTTTGATGGGCTCTGTGGCAATTGTGATTTTTATTTTTGCAAGACAAATTATGAATGGATTTATAAACGATTCACAAGCAGTGGAAATTGGTGTTGCTGCTTTAAGATGGCAGGTTGCTTTTATTCCTTTTCATCCGTTGATTATTGGCACAAATATGCTTATGCAATCAACTCGCCACATAAAATCCGCAACTTATCTTTCTATGAACAGAAACGGAATCTATTTTATTCCTGCAATTTTAATTTTGCCAAGAATAATAGGTTTGCAAGGTGTAGAAATGGCTCAATTTGTTGCAGATGTTTTAAGTGCCATAACAGCTGTTCCTTTTGCAATTTATTTTTTCAAAAAAATGTCAAAATAACCCTTCAATAAAATCAAAAAACTGATATTTGCAAAATGATTAAATCAATAATATAATTTTATTATGAAGAAGATTTTATTATCAGTTTTATCATTAGCTTTTTTGCATTTAAATTTATTTGCTCTAAATAATCAAGATTCTTTTTTTAAAGATTACATTTCTAGAAGTTGGAATTCTCAAGATGGAATTCCTGGAAACACAATTACAGATATAGTTCAAAGTTCAGATGGATATATCTATTTTGGAACTTATGGTGGGCTTGTTCGGTTTGATGGTCTTAATTTTACCGTTATGAATCAAGCCTATAATAATGATTTTTCTTTTAGGTCAACACGTTCTGTAATTCAAGACAAACGGGGAAATCTTTGGGTTGGTTCAAATGATGAAGGAGTTTTTTGTATAAAAGAAAATGGAGAAGTTCTTTCTTTTTCTACAGAAAATGGATTAACAAATAATTCAGTTCGTTCTATTTGTGAAGATTTTGAAAATAACATTTGGGTTGGAACTGCTTCTGGAATTAACGTAATTTCTAAAGATTTTAAAATCATCAAACTAAAAGGATTTGATACAATTCCAGAAAATAATATTTTTATTGTAAATCAAATGTATTGCGACACTGCAGGACGAGTGTGGGTTTTGTCGTTAACAGAAAAAAGCACATATCTTTATTCAGAAAATAAATTCGAAAAATATTCAAATATTACTTCCATAAAAAATCCAATTATTACAACTATGAATCAAGATGCAACTGGAGCGTTTTGGTTTGGTGTTGCTCCACATTACGCAGTTAGATTTTTTGGTGATGAAGAAACTTTGTATGATTTGAGTTCAGAAAATCACAAAGGGTCATATTTAAATTGTATTTTCCAAGATAAAGAAAAAAATCTTTGGTTTGGAATGGATGGCGGAATTACAATTTTACATGATGGACAATTTTCTTACATAAACAAAAATTCTGGTTTGGCAGATGATGGAGTTACAAAAATCTATCAAGATTCAGAAAAAAACATTTGGATTGCAACAGATAGAGGCGGACTTCAAAAATTAAGTTATGGAAAGTTTCAAACTACAAAAATGACCACAACTGTAAATGCAATTGCACAAGATTTACATAGAGGTGTAACTTGGCTTGCTGGAGATAACGGATTATATTGCTACAAAAATGGTCAATTTGTTGAAAATGAATTAACAGAGCTTTGTAAAAAAGTAAGAATTAGACACGTTTCTGTTACATCAGAAGGGGCTGTTTTAGTTAGTACATACGAAAAACTTGGTCAATTAAAATATAATTTGGATGGAACTCTTGAAAGTTGGACTCCTGCAAATGGTTTGGCTGGAAGCCGTGTTAGAGTTGCGGAACAATTTTCAAATGGTGATATTTATGTTGGAACAACTTCGGGGCTTTCAATTATTTCTCCAGATGGAACAATTACAAATATCACAAAAAACGAAGAAATTCAAAATGATTACATAATGTGTATTCATGAAGATAAAGATGGTTCTGTTTGGGTTGGAACAGATGGTGGCGGAATTTTTGTTTTAAAAGATAAACAAGTTGTAAAAAAAATTACAAAAGACGACAACCTTTCTGGAAACGTAATTTTTAAAATCTTAAATCTTAGAGATGATGAACTTTGGATTTGTACAGGAACTGGTTTAAGTATTTATAAAAATGATCAGATTTTTTCTTTTTCTTCTGTAAGTGGACTTGGTTATGATAGCGTTTTCCAAGTTATTCCAGATTATACTCAAAAAATTTGGTTTACAACAAATCAAGGGATTTTTAATTTAAAACTTTCAGAAATTGACGAAGTAATGGCTGGAACAAAAAATTATGTAAATCCAAAATTCTTTACAAGACAAGACGGAATTGACTCTGGTGGTGTAACATCAACTTCGCTTTCTATGAAAGACAATTTAGGTCGCATTTGGTTTACACTTATTGACGGATTTACAATTTTTGACCCAGTTAGAAATGAATCAAATAATTCTGCACCAAAAATTACAATTCAAGATGTATTGTTAGATTCAGAAAAAACAACTTTTAAAGATAACACTGTAATTTTGGAACCAGGTGTAAAAAGATTAAGAATTAATTACACAGGAATTAGTTTTATTTCTCCAGAACAAATTACTTTTAAAACAAAATTGGAAGGATTTGAAAAAGATTATTCAGAATGGACAAATTTACGCATTGCAACTTATACAAACTTGGAACCAGGTACATATAAATTTAATGTGGTGGCTCAAAACGGTGATGAAATTCAAAGTAAGAATGTTGCTCAATTAAAAATTATCAAAAAACCATATTTCTACCAAAGACCAAGTTTTATAATTTCTGTTTTGGCAATTGTTATTGGCGTAGTTATTTTGATTATTAAAATGAGATTTGACAGACTTAAGCGCCAAAAGCAAGAAACAGAAAAAATGTCTATAGAAGTTATTCAAGCTCTTGTTGGAACAATTGATGCAAAAGATAAATATACAAACGGGCATTCTATTCGTGTAGCACAATATTCAAAGATGATTTCAAAAGCATTGGGCGATTCCGAAGAAGAACAAAAAAGGGTTTATTATTCCGCGTTGCTTCACGATATTGGAAAAATTGGAATTCCAGATACAATCATCAATAAACCAGCTACTCTTACAAAAGAAGAATATGATATTGTAAAAACTCACCCAGAAATTGGAAGTCAGATTTTGCGTTCTATTACAACAATGAAAGAAATTTCAGTTGGAGCAAGATGGCATCACGAACAATTTGACGGTTCAGGATATCCAGACAAATTAAAAGGTGAAGATATTCCAAAAATTGCTCGCATAATTGGTGTTGCAGATGCTTATGACGCAATGACATCAAATCGCAGTTATAGAAAATATTTGCCACAAGATAAAGTGCGAAAAGAATTTGAAGAAAATAAATCTTCACAATTTGATTCAAAAATGGCAGAAATTATGATAAAAATTATTGATGAAGATACAGATTATTTGTTGCATGAATAAAATAATAACATAAGTAAAATCTCTGCTTGACTATTAAATTGTTAATTGTAAAATTAATTTACATATTTTTAAATTCTTGGAGGAATTATGAAAACTGTTGCAGGTATTGACCTTGGAACACAAAGTATGAAAGTAGTAATTTATGACTACGAAAATCATGAAATTATTGAAAAATCATCTTGTCCAATGGACTTAATTTCAGAAAACGATGGAACTCGTGAACAAAAAACAGAATGGTTTGACAACGGATTAAAAGTTTGTTTTGAAAAACTTTCCGCAGAAAATAAAGCAAAAATTGAAGCAATTGGTGTTTCAGGACAACAACACGGATTTGTTCCTCTTGATAAAGACGGAAAATCTTTGTATAACATCAAACTTTGGAATGACACTTCTACAGTAGAAGAATGTAATATTATTACAGAAGCTGCCGGTGGAAATGCAAAAGTTGTAGAAGCACTTGGAAACTTAATGCTTCCAGGTTTTACAGCTCCAAAAATCCTTTGGCTCAAACGCCACAAACCAGAAGCATGGGCAAACTTAAAATACATTATGCTTCCACACGACTATTTGAACTATAAATTAACTGGCGATTACGTAATGGAATACGGCGACAGTTCTGGAACAGCGTTATTCGATTCAAAAAATCGTGTTTGGTCAAAAAAGATTTGTGATATTATTGATCCAAAACTTATAGATTTACTTCCAAAATTAATTGAACCAACAGCTCCTGCTGGAAAAGTTTCTGCCGAAGCTGCAAAAGCTTATGGAATTCCAGAAGGAATCCCTGTTTCTGCCGGTGGTGGAGACAATATGATGGGTGCTATTGGAACTGGTACAGTTGCAGACGGATTCTTAACAATGAGTATGGGAACTTCTGGAACATTGTATGGTTATTCAGCAAAACCAATTGCAGACCCAGAAAACGGACTTTCAGGTTTCTGTGCTTCTAGCGATGGATGGCTTCCACTTCTTTGTACAATGAACTGTACAGTTGCAACTGAATTTGTTCGTGGTTTGTTCAATATGGAAGTAAAAGATTTAGACTCAGTTGCTTCAAAATCTGTGCCAGGTGCAGACGGAGTTGTAGTTCTTCCATTCTTTAACGGTGAACGTACACCAAACTTGCCTAATGGTCGCGCTAGTATTACAGGATTAACAGCTGCAAACACAAGCCGTGAAAACATTTGTCGCGCTGCTTTAGAAAGTGCTGTTTTTGCAATGCGCGGTGGATTAGAAGCATTCCGTAAACTTGGTTTTGAACCAAAAGAAATTCGCTTAATTGGTGGTGGATCAAAAAGTCCATTGTGGCGCCAAATTGCTGCAGACGTTATGAACCTTCCAATTCGCATTCCAGTTTTGGATGAAGCTGCTGCTTTAGGTGCTGCTGTACAAGCATTGTGGTGTCTTAAAAATCAAAATGGAAAATGCGACATTGCTGAACTTTGTGCAGAACACATCAAACTTGATGAATCTAAAGGTACAACACCAAATCCAGAAAACGTTGCAAAATACAACGAAGCATACAAAGAATACTGCAAATTGGTAGACACAGTTTCTCCTTTGTATAAATAATTTTCTCATAGGGGAAGGTAAAGTAGGCTTCTTTTTGTTTTAGCCTACGCCTTCTCCTTGCAAAAAAATCTTCAAAAATCCCTTCTTCTAAAACCAGACAAAAAAATCAAAAAAATACCGTTAATTCCAATAAGGGCTGCCCAAAAAGTTTAAAATGTCATTGTTTCCTTGTGCCGTTACTGTCATCTTCGTGCTTGATACGAAGATCGTACACGGGGAACTTTTGTATCCCTACTAATAGGATATGAAAATGACATAAAAGGTACTTATTAGACAGCTCCGTCAAAAATTTATTTTTTATTGGAGTATTTTATGATTTATGGTTACATTCGTGTTAGTACAGACAAACAAACTGTAGAAAATCAAAGGTTTGAAATTAGAAAATATGCTAAGAGAAAAAAAATTGAAATTGATGGGTGGGTTGAAGAAACAATTAGTGGAACAATTTCTCCAGACAAACGGAATTTGGGAAAACTTTTAAAAGGTGCTCAAAAAGGCGATATAATCATTTGTTCGGAATTAAGCCGCCTTGGAAGAAATATGTTTATGATTATGTCAATTTTAAACGTATTAATGGAACGAAATATAATGGTTTATACAGTAAAAGAAGGATACAAACTTGGGGACGATTTATCTAGCAAAGTTTTGGCATTTGCATTTAGTATTTCCGCCGAAATTGAACGTTCTTTGCTTTCTCAAAGGACAACAGAAGCATTACGTAGAAAAAAAGCAGAAGGCGTAAAACTTGGCAGACCTCTTGGAAGAAAATCAACAAAATACAAATTATCAGGAAAAGAAGATGAAATAATAGAAATGTTAGATGCGGGATTTACAAAAACTTATATTTGCAAATTTTATGGAGTTTCTACGGCAACTCTTTATTCATTTATGAAACGCACAAAGATATATATTCCATAGAAGAATTTATAATATAAAATAGAATTTTTGCTAGAAAAATAGATAATAGTATATTAAAATATTAACATCAAAAAAAAGGTGCATTAATAATTTAAAATAAGTTTAAAATTTGAATGATTTAAGAGGCGCTTTCAGTATGAAAAATTTTTTAAGAATTTTTGTATTTTTATTTTGTTTTAGTTTTTTTGGCTGTTTAGGAATTATTGATGAAAGTTTAATTTCTAGTGTATCTTTTGAAATTACAATTCCAGAATCTATTGAAAAGCAATCTACTTCTGCAAGAACAGCAACAACAGATAATTTTAAATTAATAGTAGATTTAGAAACTAAAGACTCTGAAGAAGTTAGAACTGAAGAAAAAAACGTTTCCGAAGGAGAAACTGTTTCTATTTCTTTTGAAGAAATTCCTGTAAAAAGTGAAATTCGGCTTGTTGGCAAACTTTTTGATTCAGAATCTAATGTTTTGTATTCTGGCGAAAGTGAATGGGTTGTTATTCAGTCTGGAAAAAATGAAGTAAACCTTGTAATGAAAAAGAAAATACTTGTAGATGCAGCTGAACCTACAGAGGTAATGGATTTAACTTCAACTGTATTTGTAAAAGATTCTGATGTAACTTCAACAACACTTCAATGTAGTGGAAGGTCTACAGATGAAGGTGTTATTACTTTTCAATGGCAAGTTCAAAATGCAAATGGCGAATGGGAAAATCTTGATGCTAGAGGAAATCAGCAATCTCTTAATTTATATATTAGTATTCTAGATGTTTTTGCTACTGATTTTGAAGTAAATGAAGTAAAAAATTATAGATGTATTGTTACAAATACAAATGACAAAGTAAAAGGTAACAAAACTGCTTCTGTAACAAAAACTGCAACAATTACTTATGTTGAAGGTATTCTTTCTTCTATGACAGCAGAATACAAAAAAGGTTGTTATGAAATTTTTGGAACTGCTTTTACTTATGAAAATATAATTGTAAAAGAAAAATGGATTAGTGGAGAAAACTCTTTTGAATTTACAGTTCCAGCTTCTAATACACGATATGAAGTAAAACAAAATTCTACTACTGCTGGTGAAAGTGTAATTGGAGCTGTTTCACATACTATTACATATATAGGTGTAAATGCTGAAGCTCCTCTATCTCAAGAATTAACAATACCTGTAAAATATCTTTTGAAAACTGCTGACCTACAGTTATCTAGTTTGTTTAATGATTTTTCAATAACTACTACTAGTGAAGATGACAAAACATTAAAAGTGCCTCAATATGGAACTGTGAAATATGGATTAACACTTCCTGAGTTTGTGGGCGGTAGTTTAACTATTATAAATGATGGCACTACAGTACCTATAAAAGATTTGACAAACTCTGGTGATTATTATTCCACTACAATTTACAAAGATGGCACTCTTATTGAAAATAATGCTTCCTGTGAAGTTACTCGTGTGTATAAGTATAAACTTGCTATAAAATCAGAAAATGAATGGTTTGTTTGCGAAGAAAATAATACAAAAGAATTTGATGTAGAAGTGTACAAGTGGGAAATGAATGTAGAAGTTTCGTTCAAAAATCCTTCAAATACTGACGAGACTATTTTTGCAACACAAAATGCCAGTGGCAATTATGTAGTTCCTAATACTGTTCAACAATGTGCTGTATCTGCAAAAACAAATATAGACGGAATTTCTCCTATAAGTTTATCTCTTGAAACAGATGGAGAGCCTAATACTTCGGAATATTTCCCTACAAATACAATTATTACTGTAAAATTTGGTGATAACATAATTGGTACTGTCACTGTTATAAGTGCAACTGTAGGTTCTGAGGATTTTCCTGTTACAGATTAGACTGTTTTGACGTCGCTTGTTGATCCTGATGAAGTTACAGACGAGCCAATTACAATTTATGTTTCTGGAACAATTACTGCAACAAATCAAACTGCATTTATTAATAGACCTGTAACAATAATTCCAAAAGGGGAGGTTACTATAATAAGAGAAAATGATAATAATATTTCATATTTGTTTTCTGTACTCAAAAATTTTACTGTACAAGCTGATTCTAGTAATATAGTTATTCTTGATGGTGGTTCTTCTGAAAATACTAATCCATTAATTTATTGTGTAAGTGACGATGTTGTTGTAAATTTGGCTTGTTGTAAATTGCAAAATGCAAACTGTGATGTCTCTTCTTACGGATCTGTTTTGTATGCAGGAAATGGTGCTTCAGTAATTATGAATAATTGTATCGTAAGTGATAATATTGGTATAGCCATGGTATTATCTAACACTGGTGAAAATAGTTTTGAAAATTGTAATTTTAGTAATAACGAAGCAAAAAATTCAATGATTTTTGCATCATCAATTTTTGTTGATGGAGAAGGAACGACAAGTCTTACTCTAGAAAACTGTACTTTTGAAACTAATACATTGATAAATCCGAACTCAGATGGTTTTTATTTTTCTGATTTAGGAATTGAAAATGCAAATACTATTACATTAAAAGGATGTGAATTTACTTCATATCCAACTGAAAATTATTATAATATTTACTCATTTACTTGTTCGACATTAAATATTGATGGCTCAACAAAAATTCCAAAGCTATTTTTCTATAATTCATTTTCTTATGCAAAAATGAATATTGTTGTAGGTGACAGTTTTGCTTTAGCAGAAAATAATACTCCAATTTCAATTAGAGCTTACTATTGTGATGCTACTGGCTTAGGAATTGATGATTTAGATCTTGATATTTGTGATTCTGATATACCTATAGATAAATTTATTCTGGAAAACGAAGGGTATAAACTTGGTAGTGATGGAGTAATATCATCATCTAATTAAATTTGAATTTTAGAAAGTGTGATGACAATCTTCAAGATTTCTGCACGTGATGCGGGAATCTGTGGATTTAGGGTTTAATACAAACCCTAAAAACGGCCGAGTCAAGGCCTTGAGCTAAGCGTGCCTTGACCGGACGTATTGCTTCGCTTCGCTCGCAATTGACGTGGTGTAAAAAAAAATCCTCGGGGGCAAGCCCGAGGATGACAAATACAGTTGCTACGCACTTAATTGACTTTTGGTTATTTTAAATAATCTTCGCCAGTTCCGTAGTTGTTTACAATAAAGTCAATGTCTTTATCACCGCGGCCAGAAAGACAAACTAAAATTGATTTTTCAGGTCTTTCTTGTGCAGCTTTTGTTGCGTAAGCTACGGCGTGAGCACTTTCGAGGGCTGGAATAATTCCTTCTAAGCGGCTAAGTGTGTAGAACGCTTCCAAACATTCTTTGTCGCTGGCAACAGTGTATTGAATGCGGCCTGTGTCTTTGAGCATACAATGTTCAGGGCCACTTCCTGGGTAATCCAAACCACTAGAAATTGAATAAACTGGTGCTGGATTTCCGTCTTCGTCTTGAAGCAAATATGTTTTGAATCCGTGAAGAACACCTGGTTTTCCGTAAGAAAGACTTGCTGCGTGGTCTCCAAGCTTTAGAGAACGACCTGCTGGTTCTACACCTGTAAGACGAACTCCGTCATCATCTAAGAATCCACTGAACATTCCCATTGCATTTGAACCACCACCAACACAAGCTGTAACTTCATCTGGAAGTTCCCCAGTCATTTCTAAGAATTGTTCACGAGCTTCTACACCAATTACGTGTTGGAAATCGCGAACCATCATTGGGAATGGGTGTGGTCCAACAACTGAACCAATACAATAAATGCTGTTTACTGGGTCTTCAAGGTAAGCATCAAAAGCTGAATCTACAGCTTCTTTAAGAGTTTTGAGCCCGTGGGTAACAGGAACAACTTTTGCTCCAAGAAGTTGCATGCGAACTACGTTTGGATGTTCTTTTGCAATATCAACTTCTCCCATGTGGATTTCACATTCCAAACCAAAGTAAGCTGCCGCTGTGGCAAGAGCAACACCGTGTTGACCAGCACCAGTTTCTGCAATTACTTTTTTCTTTCCCATGTATTTTGCAAGCAATGCTTCTCCCATACAGTGATTTAATTTGTGAGCACCAGTGTGATTTAAATCTTCACGTTTTAAGTAGATGCGTCCACCGTATTTTTCTGAAAGGCGGCGACAGTAATAAACTGGAGTTGGGCGGCCTTGGAAGTGTTTTCTAATGCTGCGTAATTCGTTAATAAAATCGTGTGATTTACTGATTGTGTAGTATGCTTTTGTGATTTTATCCATTTCTTTTTGAAGAACTTCTGGCACAAATGAACCACCGAATTCTCCAAAATAGCCTTCTTTGTTTGGGTATTGTTTTAAGTATTCCATAAGATTTCTCCTTTATATGCTTTTTATTGTGTTGTTTCTCTTTATAGAAACAACTTATACTTTGAATATAATGTATGTTTTTGTTTCTGTCAATAGAAACTTTAAAGAAACTTGGGGAAATCGAATTTGAGCTGGGAGCCTCCAAATATAAAAAATCTTGTGATTATTCTAAATTTTGTAAGTAGGAATTAAACTCAATTGCAGAAACTGGTGTGCTTCCAAAAAAATAAGTTCCGTCTTCAAGTTGCATAATTTCGTTTTCAATTACACCAAGGCAGGCATCAAAATCTGGTGAAGAAGGGAGCACGTCTGGAATTGGAGTGAAGTTTTTTGGACCATAAACTTTTGAATATTTTGTTTTATTTTTGAGATTTTTGATGTTTGAGTACAAGTTCCACAAAAATCTGGCGCAAACTGTTTTTGAAACTATTTGATTTTCTTGCAAAATGTTGGCGTCGTTTTGATTTTCGGTATTTGAAATTGCAGAAAGCAATCCGTTTGATTTTGCGTTTTTGTATAATTGGGAAGGTGAATCTTTTTTTATTGTGAAAATTTTGCTTAAATAATTTGTTTGGTTTGCTGTGATTGTGAGCATTTGGGAAACGGTGATTTGTTTTTGTGTTAGTAAATCGGCGGTGCTTTGAGCTTTTTTAGTAGTTTGATTTTGTGCAGAGATTGAGCGAAGTTCCCAAGCAGAATTTCTGATTTCTGTGTAAAATTCTTTGTAATATTGTGGCAAAGAAATAAATGCACTGTCAAAATTTGCTACGGCTTGAACATACTCTTTATTTTGGTAGTGCCAAAGGGCTTTTTCTAAATCTATAAGTGGCTTTTCTTCTGGAGCAGCGATGTAAGAATCTAAGGAATTTGTGGAATCTAATCTGAATGCAAGAATTGCTGCTTGAATATTTCCTTTGCTTTCTTCAATTGATTGTAGGTAATAATTTTTTGCTAAAACTGGGTTGTTTAATAAAAGGTAAGTTTTTCCTGTTACTGCTAAAAATCTTGCTCTGGAGGCTTTTGAAGTTGCTTTTTCTGCTATAGATTTTTCTAGTGCGGCAATTAATGATGTACATTCTTTTATAAAATCTGGTGAAGTTTGTAATGTTTTGTCTTGAATAAGTTTTGCATCTAGTTGAGCAAAGTTTTTTTCTGTAAAAGTGATGTGTAAATCTTGTTCTTCATTGTTGAGGTCAACTTTTACTTCTTGCAAAGTGGCACAAGAAACAATCATCATAAGTGATGAACAAATAATTGCAATTTTAGAAATTAGTTTTTTCATTTTTCCCTTCCTTATTTTATCTTAAATTCCAAGCGTTTAATTTTTTATCTATTGTGATTGTGATACAGTCTAAGTTTTTATCGCCGTTTATATCTGCAAAGGCTGGAATTCCATAGCCCACCAGTGGGAAGCCTGAAATTAATTCTAGGTTTTCTGTAAAGCCGTAGAGTGTGTTTGCGTCTGGGCAAATGAAAATTCCTGCATTATCTTTTCTAAAGTTTTTGGCAACTGAAATATAGCCGTTTTTTGCTGTGTGTTCTGGGATTTTTACGCAAGTGAAGGAACCGTCTGTGGCGATTTTGTAGAGGGTTGCGTCGGAACCAAGGGCGTAAAAATAATTGTTTGAGGCAACTACATTTGTGTTGAATATGTTGTGAAGTTTTATTATTTTGTCTGTTGCTGGAACGCCATTTTCCCATAAATACAATGTTCCGTTTTGTGTAATAAATGCGGTGTAAATGCTTTGATCTTTTTGTAACATTGCTGGAGCTCCGAATGCAATTCCATCTACAAGTTCTGCTTCATCTGGATTTTTGCAAATTCCATTTTCTATAAAGTAGATTTCTCCAATAAAACCTTTGTAATATAAAGCAACGTTGTTTCCTAAGGCTTGTGGTGCTGCTTTAAGATTTCCCATTGGTTCAAGCTCTATTGTAGAAATGTTTGCATTTTGGTCTACAACTAAAATGTTGCCGCTTTCTAATGGAA
>JAGARY010000444.1 GCA_017622055.1 Treponema sp.
AAAAGCCGTAATCCGTTTTGACAAACCAAGGCTGAATCGCACAAAATAGGAAATTGTAACATCATTTGATCTACTTCGCTATCACAATTTCCTCTACAAGCAATAATATTTGCTGCATTTTCATTTAGCAAAGAGGCAACCTCTTTTGGATTATATTCTTCTGGTAAAGGATTTCGTGGCCCATGATATAAAATATCACCTAAAAGTATTATTTTTTGGCATTCTAACTTATAAAATTGGTCTAAAATCAATCTAGTGGCTTTTGCAGAACCATGTATATCTGAACAAATTAAATATTTCATAGCATATATTTTACAGATAACCCAACAGGTGTTACATTAACACTTAAATTTTCATTTTTTAAGGGCAATGTGTGCAAATAAGGAACCATAAAACCTGTAAAAGAGCCAAGAAGCGCCCCTGCCAAAACATCTGTTATAAAATGGTTGCCGCTTAAAACTCTTTGCACCCCAGTTACCACCGCTAAACTCATAGAAGTGGCAATAACAGGAACTTTCCATTTTGAATCTGGAAAGTATTTACTAAAAACATAACTAGTAAAAACTGCACCATTAAAAGCCATTGTGGAATGTCCCGAAGGAAATGAACGGGCAAAGTCACCATTTTCAATTCTATCTTCTGGCGCTCCATCAAAGTACATATAAGGTCTTTCTCTAAAAACTAAGGTCTTTGTCAATTCTTTTAATCCGTTTGCCCAAAGAAGAGATTCTGCATACATAACAGTAAATATACCCCATTCACCAATGTCTGTAGCAGCTAAAACTACAGGAGATGCCATTGCCAACACTTCTGTAATTGTTCCTGTCAGATGAATTGTATTAGAATATGGCTGAGCAGCCCATCTGTCTAATTTATTCACAGAAGATAAATCAGGTTGAATTCCATCGAATTCTTTGCTTTCACCAAAAATATCGTATAGAAGCATTCCTCCGGTTAAAGCTAAACCGGTTCCGCCAATTATACCATCGTAAAGAGGGTCTAATTTAAAAACCCTAGCCTCCCCAGCAAAAAAATTAGGAATTTCTCCAAAGGCAACAGAAGTTACAAATAACCCTAACAAAAGAATACAAAAAAATTTAGAACACTTTGCATTAAAACCATAATTCACCTTTATCCTAAAAATACAGTTTTTTCTTTCAAAATGCAACACTGTGTTTATAAAAGGAGCAAGACTAGGGTTATTTGCTCCTTTACATTTGAATTTCCCTAAGTTACAGGACAATAAAGAGGATTTTGTAAATCTCTTAATATCATGTACTTTTCTATCAATAAATTAAGAGGATAGCGTCCTTGATTTGCTGGACTAGTTGATGGAAGTTGAATTGCTTCTATTCCCACAGAGGAAAGACATAATTTGTTATAAAGCTTGTAGGCTTGCAACCCTGTAGTAAAAACTCGTTCAATAGAGGCTTTTGCTAATATTTCTGAAAAGTCATTAGCAACTGGATTACGAATTGAATCATCAGAAGCGCCCTTTATCTCACAGGTGGATAAAACATCCCAAAGTGCAAGATTATTATTCAAAATTAATTTTTTTTTGGCTTCTACATTGAAGGGTAAAGAACAATCAAAAACCGCCGATAAAACTTGCCAAAATTTATTTTGTGGATGGGAATAATAAAAATTATTTTCTCTAGAAATCGGAGATGGCATTGTTCCTAAAATTAGAAATCGACTATTTTCACAGAACACAGGCTCTAATGGGTGTGTAACCTTTTCATATTTACTTAAAATCATTTATTCACCTTAATTTTGATGCTTCATAAAGTATTATAGTTGCTGCTTGTGCAACATTTAGACTTTCAACTGGTGTATCTTCCGCTTTTATTTTTTTTTCTAAACACATAAATGAGGATGGAATTACAATTAAATGATCACAGTTTTCTTTTACAATTTGAGAAATACCATGCTCTTCATTTCCCAAGACAATCAGGGCAGGTTTATTTTCACACAA
>JAGARY010000445.1 GCA_017622055.1 Treponema sp.
ATACTCGTTGGCAAGCGGAACTAAAAGGTACGCACCACCAAAATCATTTTGATATTCTTCTGTGGCATAAAATTCTGCCCCTGCGTAATTTATACAAACGTCGCCTTCCAACGCATTTGTAGCACCATGCAAAAAAATAAAAAGCGGATACTCTTTGCCCTTTTCGTGGCCGTGTTCGGTTGGGTCGTAAAAATAATAATCCATTGAATGATTCATTGAACCAAAACGTTCTTTTTTGAACAAAGAAAAATATTCTCCAACTTTATACGTTGTTTCATAAGAAATAAATGCACCTTCAGGGATTTTATCTGCCCAAGGTGGCAAAGGTTTTGTTGTGTTTTCCATATTTTCCTCTATAAATCTAACTTTATTCTATTTCTTTAAATCCTTTTAATTTGAACAAAAGTTTTGAAAAATTTGCTCCAGTATCATCAAAATCTATACCTTGATGAGTTTTTACAAAAAATCTTGGAACTCCAAAACCCCCAGATTGGGGACAAACTGGAACCCAACCTAAAATTTCATCGTAAACTTCGGCCCAAGCATGCAAACTGTGGCGATTATTTGTTAAACTAAGACAAAGCCCCGAAATAAATTTGCACGGAATTGATTTTAATCTCATCAAAGCCGCAAAAAGATTTACACATTCTCCGCATGTTCCTTTTTTTAATTCCAAAGTTTTACTTGCACAACGGCCACTAGATTTTCCACTGCCAATTTCTTTTGCTAAATCCATATCAAATTGAATTGTGGTTTTTACAAATTGCAAAGCAGATTTTATGGCTTCCAAATTATCCATTTCTTCAAATTTAAGATTTTTGTAACATTCTTTTATTAAAGGATTTTCGTAATCAACCAAAACAGAACTTTGCAAAAAATCCTTTTGACCTTTTTCCTTTAGAAAATTAATCGATTCTGTTTCCAAATGTGTAGATTCATTTTGAACAACAATTTTGCTTCCAAAAAACGATTTTTTCACGCTAACCAACTTTTGTGGAAAAGAATTCATCACTTCCTCATCAAACTGATTCAAAATCATTGTAAATTCAATTTTTTTTTCCATTACTTTTGCTCCTTCATAAATTGTAAAGTTAATCGTCAAAAAAACAAGCATTTTGGGAGTGAATCGTATAAATTTTTATTGATTTATATTTATATTATATGTATTATATAAATATGACTTTCGAATGGGATAACCAAAAGAATGAATATAACAAAAAGAATCATGATGGTATAAGTTTTGAATTTGCTGTTCGAGTATTTCTAGATGAAAAACGCATTGAAAAATACGATTGGATGCATTCAAGCGACACAGGAGGAAATATATGAATACTATAACAACTATGACATTAGATGAATTAAAAAACTTACCACCTCTTACAGAAGAAGAAAAACAAACAATTCACAACGCAACTTCAACACCAACTGACGATTGTCCTGCTATGTCAAAAGAAGAATTAACAGAATTCCGACCATGGTATGCAAAGTCAAAAAAAACAATCACTATTAATCTTGATAAAAGTGTTATTGCATATTTTAAAGAACTTTCAGAAGAAACAGGAATTTCCTATCAAAATCTTATTAATATGTTTCTACTCCAATGTGCAAAAGAAAAGAAAAAACCTGTATTCGCCTAACTATTATTCCGAAACTTAAACTAGTGAAAAAATCATTTTTGTTTACAGTTTTTGTTTTTCTCTTTTTACAAATTTTGCCAGCGCAACCACTTCCTGGTTCATATTATGACTTTATTGAGCAAACAGAAAATATGGAAGTAAAACCAAATCCAGCCACGCTGATTATTTATCGCCCAGAAAACAAAGGGCAAATGAACGAAATCCGATGTTTTTTGCGTATTCAAAATGAAGAAGGAAAGGACGTTACTTACAACAAAGATTTTTGCACCGCAACTTATGAATGGGTAAATTGGCGAAGTGATTTAACTTACATCACAAAAAAAGATGCCAGAAACTTTTTTTCTGTTTTTCAAAAACCATACCAAGGGAAAGTTCAACACTACAAAAAATCATATTATTTAAGTGGCGGAATGGCAACTCACCTAAACTTAAAAAAAGGCAAATACAAAATCACCGTTTACACCCCTGTAGAAAATCAAAATATGTTCACATATTCAACAGAAACAAAACCTTTTGAATGGCAAAGCAACACTTTTGAATACAACACAGAAAATCCAACAAACGTAATTTTTGTTTCTCCAACTTTCACCGAAAACGGCTTTTACGCCGGCGGCTGGAAAATTGACTATTTTGCCCCTGAACATTGGTAGTTTATTTTATAATTTTTGATAATCAAACACCTTTTCAACCCTTGTTTTTGTATAATTTCTACTATAAACTAATTCTATGAAAAAAGAATCAAAAAAAACTAATCCATTCCTTACTTTTATAAAAACATTATTAATTATCTTTTTAATTCTAATTTTACTACTAGCAGGGCTTTTTACTTTTTCTGCATTAGATAAAAAAGATTCTCTCTCTGTAATTCCAAATGATTATTCTATATACCTTCACACCGACTCAATTTGGGATTCTTTAGAACCTCTTTTAGATTTACAAGCCGCAGATATTTATCTTTCATCACCTTCTCTTGTGCAATTCCGTGGGATGTTTATGAATTTAAGGTCGTCTAATTTGCGTTCAAACAGAATCTTAAAATTTATTGCCGCAAGACCTGTAACTGCAACTTTATATACAAATCAAAACGCAGACGAAAATGAAAAGTCAGCACAAAGTTTTGTAGCCGTTGCAAATTTAGGCTATCTTTCTGCAGCCACAAGACTTTTTCCACTTTACAAATCACATTTACCAATAGAAATTATTTCGCAAGAAAATCATTATGAAATAAAACTCAAAGATTCTTCATTTTATTTTAAACCTGTAAAAAATCTTCTTGTAATTTCCAATAGTGAAGATTATTTAAATCAAGCAATAGAAAAAGATAACAGTTTATATCTTACAGCAGAACAAAAATCAGAATTGTCAAAAAAGAATAATAAATCAATTCGCCTTCTTGCAGATACACAAAAATTGGCAAAATCTTTTACAGAAGGCCATGACCTTTTATCAAAATTAACAACAGTTTTAACAGAAAACAAATTAAGCGAAGTTTCTTTTGAAATTACAGACAAAGCCATTCAACTTCAAGCAAATCTTCCTTTTGAATTAACTCAAAACAAAGAAAGTTTTGAATCTCTTCTTAGCAAAAAATCTACAATGCCAAATTTGCTAACACATTTTCCAGAAGTTGTACAATATTACACAACAATAAACGCAGGGTCTATTGAAGAATTAAAAACGGCACTTTTTCCACTTTTCCCAGCAGAAAAAAATCCGGACGAATTATGGAAAAAAGCAGATTCTATGTGCAATATGTTCCTTTCAATTTCACTGGAAGAACTTTTATTTTCCTGGACAGGAGAAGAATTCTCAGCATTTGGAATTAGAGGCCACAACGAACCAGTTTTTGCAATTCAAATAAAAGACGAAGACCAACGACAACTAGTTTTTGAAAAAATCATCTCGTCATTTTTAATTAAAAACGATGCAAGCCTCATTCTAAATGGAGTTCGTTTGCCACAATTACAACTTCCAGGTTTTATAAATTCCTTGCTTTCACTTTTTAATATAAACATACCATTTCCTTACTATGTGGAAAATGATGGATTCATATATTTTTCTGAAAGTCCAGAAAGCCTTTGCCAACTTATAACTTCTATACAAGATGGAACAAAACTTTCAAAAACAGAAAACTGGAAAGACGTTTCTTCAGAACAAAAATTAGAATCTACAATCAGTTTGTTTTATGATTTGGAACACAGTGTTCCATTCTTCTTAAGAGGGCAATCAGAACTTTCAGAAGTTTTAAAATTATATTCTATTGGACGTTTTGATCTTCGCATTGAAGATTCGGCAATTTCATTCCAACTCCAAGCAATCGCCCGAAACTCCGGAGATTTACGTGCAATCCCAGGTTTTCCAATTCCACTAGAAGAAGCCTCAAAATCAGATTACACACTTCATTCAGAAAAATCATCTTCTCCAGATACAGTTTACTGGCTAGAAGATTCACAAATAATCAAAGCATTAGAAGTTTCTAGTACAAAAATTTCATCATACAAAATGCCAGAATCTTCTACAATTCAAGCTGCTCCAAAAAAATTGCAAAACAACGGAGCTCTTTGGGCTGTTTCAAAAAATGGAGTAATCTATCTTTTTGATAGCAAACTAAACCCAATCAAAAACTTCCCACTTTTGTGTGAAGAAAAAACAACTGGAATAATCACCGCCACAGAAAACAATCTTC
>JAGARY010000446.1 GCA_017622055.1 Treponema sp.
GAATGTTACGGCGTTCGGCTTCCTTCTGATTTTTCTGGTGAAGTTCCCTCACAGATGATTTTGGAAGATGTTTCTGAAGGGGAATATATTGTTTTTGAACATGGTCCATTTGATTACGAAACAGAAAATTCTATTGTGGAACAAAAAATTGAACAAGCTATGAAAGATTTTGATTATTCAGCAACACCATACACTTTAGATTTTACTCCAGGCAGATTTTTCTATTTTTACCACGACTGCAAACGCGGCTGGAAATATGTTCGCCCAGTTGTAAAAAAATCTTCATTGTAATAATTTTGTGATTGCGAGCGAAGCGACGTGGCAATCTAGTTCATAGAATGCCACGTTGTTTATACACAGTTTTTATGCTGCCAATGTTCTCAATGTTCTGTACAATTTTTCTTTAGCTTCTTTTTCAATTTGATGAATACGAGCTTTTGTTTTCTTTTGAAGTTTTGCAATTTCTTCAAAAGTTTGGCTTGGGTGATTAAATAATCCGTTGTGGCGAATTATTACGTCTTTTTCTGTAGGAGTCAATTTGTTAATTGCTTTGATTAATTCAACTTTTGCTTCTTTTTCTAAATAAAGTTCTTCTGGCGAAAGACTATTGCTTTCCATAAAGTTTAAAAGAGAAACAGATTCGTCTTCTGAATATGTTGCATTAAGACTTGTGCAAGGTGAAGTTGCATTTAGTAATTCTTTTGCTTCTTCAACAGAACAGTTACATGCATTTGCTGCTTCAAATAAAACATTTGAATTATCTTTCATTGAAGAAAGTTCTGCATATTTTTTTCTTAATTTTATTGCCAAAGTTACTTTTGGAGTGCTAATTTTTAATTGAGAACTGTTTTGATAGATGTAGTCGAATAATTCTTTTCTTATCCAGAAAGATGCAAAAGTCATAAATCTGTTGTTTGAAGACATATCGAATTTTGGAATTGCTTCTAAAAGTCCTTGAATTCCTGCTACAACAAGGTCATCAATTGAAACTTTTTGTGAATTTAGTTTTTTAGCTTCAGAGTAAATAAATCTGATGTTTGAAAGAACAAGTTTTTCTTTTGCAGAGTCATTATTTTGTTTGCATAATTTAAGAACCTCTCTTTCTTCTTCTACTGACAAATAATTTGTTGGTTTCAAATAATCTAAAATCATATCATCTCCTGTGTAAGACCGCCGGTCAGAGCGGTCGGTGTTCAATGGAAAAGCGTTAAAAAAAATTGCGATGCAGCAATTTTTTAGCTTATCTACCTGTGTAAGGGCGCTGGCGCCCGGTGTTCAATAGAAAACCGTTAAAAAAAATTGCGATGCAGCAATTTTTTAGCTTATCCAACTCTGAAAGGGCGCTGGCCCCCGACATTGTATACCATAATAATATATGCGGTGTGTCAAAGAATGACCCTGCAAAACAAAATAGTGAAATTTAGTTAGGAAAAAGCATCCCTTACGTTCTTACTTATTTTTGCAAAGAATATTAAGTGTAGACAATTAGACACCTAAGGAAATCTTTTGTGCAGAAAGTTAGAACGCTGTTTCCTACCTACCAAAGAGAAAATAGATCATTTATGTTTATTTAATAATATAGAATTGTAGCAAAGTATCCCTAAAACAACTAAGTTTTAAAAAGGTTACAAAAAAGTAAAAATATTTTTTACTTTTTCCCAAAATCAATAATTTTCAAAAGTTTTAATAAATATATTAATTCATTTCATATATAATATATGTGTGGAATCTAAAAAATTGACAAAAAAAATAAATACGTCCGGTCAAGGGACACTTCGTTCAAGCCCTTGACTCGGCCGTTTTTAGGATTTGTAATAAACCCTAAATAATTTTGCCATTTGACGTACATATAATATATGTAGCAAATGGCAAAAAGTTAAGAAAAAAAATCAAAAATTTCAAAAAAAATTAAAACATCGAAAGTAAATCTTCAATTGTTTCTTTGCGGCGAATCTGTTTTACTTTTCCATCTTGTGTAATCACAACTTCGGCAGGACGTGGACGGCTATTGTAAGTTGAACACATACTCCATCCGTAAGCCCCAGTGTCCAAAACGCAAATCAAATCTCCTTCTTCAAGTTTTGGAAGTGGACGATCTTTTGCCAAAATGTCCCCAGATTCACAAATGTTTCCTGTTACAGTTTGCATAACCAAATCAGCATCGTTTCTTGGAAGAATATTTCCATCTCTAATAACTTCAATGTCGTGGTGAGAATCATACATACTTGGACGAACCAAAACATTCATCCCCACGTCAGTTCCTGCAAACTGAATGCCAGAATTTTCTTTTGTAGCGTGAACCCTACCTAAAATTACGCTACCTTCTGCCACACAAAAACGGCCCGGTTCACTTTTAAAAAGCGGAGTTTTTCCGTAGCGAGCAACAAAATCATCCAAAATTGGTTCAAGACGAGCCTTAAAATCTTCCATAGGAAAATCTTTTTCATCATTAAGCTTGTGGTAAGGAATTCCGTAGCCACCACCAAAATCAATAAAATCTAAATTATCAAACTGTTCAGCAATTCGCAAAAGATTTGTAACAGCGTCCAAATAAGGTTGTGGATCCATAAACAAAGACCCAATATGCTGATTAATTCCCGCAATTCTTACCCCATATTTAGAAGCAATTTCAAAAATGTGAGGAATATCGTATTCTGCAATTCCAAATTTTGTCTTTTTTCCACCAGTAACAACTTTTTCGTGATGTCCAGCCCCAACACCAGGATTAATGCGAACAGCACATTTTCGTTCCCCAGCTGGAATATTCATCTGATTACAAACTTCCCCAAAAAGTTCAAGCTGACTCAAAGAATCTAAACTTGTCATAACCCCATTTTTCAACGCAAAAGCCAATTCATAAGGCGCAACATTATTTGGCACAAAAAATATTCTTTCCGAAGGAAACCCAGCCTTTAGCAAAAGCGTAATTTCACCAACACTCATAGCATCACAATTCAAACCTTCTTCCAACGCCAATTTTAAAATGTGAATATTTGTATTTGCCTTTACAGAATAATTTGCAGTGTATGGATACTTTGTAATTACCTTTGCAACCTTTGCCATTCTATCACGCAAAATTTTTTCGTTATAAACATAAACAGGTGTTCCATATTTTGCAACAATATCTTCAGGATTATTCCCCGCAAAAAAGTTTGAATTTTCAATAAAAGATGTCATTTGTTTCTCCTGTTTTTTATTATTTTCTGGGCGACCCCTTTCGCTCAGTTTCGCTTTGCTCAACTTCGCTCAAGGTCGGGCTGCTCCAGGTTCCGCTATCGCTCCAGCCTCCTGCCGCAAGCTGAACGCTTGCTAAGTTTTTCGCTTTGCTCAAAACTTGCAGGATGGCCGCCTTCGGCGCCTTCCGTATCCCTGTCGCAGTGGTGAATATTTTTTATAGTGTTTCTAAATAGAACTACTATTTGTTAGTTTATAACAGAAGTTGTGAGGTGTCAAGTATGTGTTGATAAGCACGACTGTAAGCTTATCAACAAAGTTTTAATTTTCTTTTTAGTCAAAGTGTTTAAAATAAACCTACAAATATGTATAATATTTCTATGAAAAACAAAGAGCGGGCAAAAAATAACAGAACTTTAACCTTATTAATAGAA
>JAGARY010000447.1 GCA_017622055.1 Treponema sp.
AAAAAACAATTGAAAATTTACGTTTTACAGCAGAGAATTACATAAATTATTACGATATTCCTGTTGTTTTTTCAAAAGAAGATAAAGAACCAATCCTACATTACACATCAGAATATATTATTCCAGACAAAAAAATTGACATATACTTTCAATTAGATTTTTGCGGCATAAATTTGATTATTCCAGATTTTAGAATGTTCGTATTGATTCCAGAAAAGGATTTAGAATTAATTTATTCATTTTTGGAATACTTGGAAACAAATATTTACTATATTATAAAACACGTAAAAGATACAAAAAATCAAGCAATTTCAGACAATCAAATGAAAGCTGAAATGGAAATTAATAATCAAGATAGAAGCAATATTTTGAATTCCTTGTAAAAAGTATATATTTTTGTGGGAACATTCTTTCATTTTTCCAATTTTTTGCAACAATCAAATAAATCTTCTAGAGAAACGTTGATTTCTTTTGCTTTTTTGACTACATCTTTTGCAAGTTCTTCTATTTGAGTTGAAGCTTTTTGTTGCAATTCGGCGGAAGAAATTGAAGCAACAAAGGTTCCTTTTCCTGTGATTGTTTTGATGAATCCATGGCGGTCAAGTTCTTCCCATGCCATTTTTACAGGAATTACACTTATTCGCAGTTCGTTGGCAATTGTTCTGATTGGTGGAAGTTGCATCCCAGATTTTAAGTTTCCGTTTAGAATCTGGGTGCTAATTTGAGAAAAGATTTGTAAATAAATTGGTTTTTCGCTTTGTGAATTTAGGATAATATCCAATTACAAGTCTACCTTTTCAAATCTTTTTGAACTAACTTTGAATGTTAAAATCCATCCAGCAAAGTAAATTACAATTCCTGCAATTAAAATTGGAAGTTGGAAAAGTAAATCACTTGGTTGAATTGAATCTAAACGAGCAAAAAAGTCTGTTGGGAAAATATTTTTGAACCAAATTGGTAATTCTAAAATTAAATAAATTACCCAATAAATGATGCAGGCGATTGCAAAAGGGAAACCAGGTTTTGTTGCTTTTTTGTAAAATGATGTTAAAAATACAAAATTAAAAATTGAAAGGGCAACTAAAACAAGTCCGTAAAATGCAATGTTACATTCAATTCCTGCTGCATTTTCCATTTTTAAAACTTTGTGAATTAGCAATGCAAATGGAATTGTAAACAAAGTTCCAACAATTTGGTATGCACAAATCAAAATGCATCTAGACTTTACCATATCTGATTTTTTTATTGGTAAAATCATTGAGTAGGGAATATCTTTGTTTAATTCTGCGTTATTAAAAATAAAAAAGCAGCTTAAACACAAATAAAAAAATGAAACATAGCATGGATAGTTTGGAATTAAAATCATTGCTGTAAACAATAAGAAAATGTAGTTTACAGGTGAAATACAAAGTTTAAATTCTTTATATAAAAAGTTTTTCATAAAATCTCCTTGTGCAAGTCTTGTCACGTGATCCGACAATCTTTCTACCGTTCAATGTGAACCATAATTTCTTCTAGCGAAGGTTTTGTAAACTCACATGAAGAAAATAAATCTTTATTTTCTACTGCAATCATTCCTTCAAAACCAAAACTGTTTTTGTGGAATCCAATAATTTTTGATTTTAGATCTTCTGTTAAATCATCTTTTTTTCCGTTTACCAAAAGGTAAGAATCTTTAAATTGAACAATATCTGTTGATTTATAGATTTTTCCGTTTTTGATGTAAGTAATAAAATCTGCACATTTTTCTAAATCTGAAATGATGTGGGTTGAAAATAAAATTGAACGGTCCCCATTTGCAACATAATCTTGGAACAAAATCACTAATTCATCACGACTAACAGGATCAAGTCCGCTAGTTGGTTCATCTAAAATAAGTAATTTTGCGTCATGACTCATTGCCAACGCAATTTGATATTTTACTTTCATCCCTGCAGAAAGGGAACTAATTAATTTATTTTCATCAAGGTTGAACTTTTGAAGCAATTCTCTGTAAAGATTTTGGTCCCAATTTTTAAAAAATCTTTTTGTAACATTAGTAACTGTTTTGATTTTTTTTGAATTATAAAATCCATCAAGACCAGACACAAAACCAATGTTGTTTTTTACTAAAAATTCATCTTTTTTTGTGTCATAACCACAAATAGAAACAGTTCCACTATCTGGATGAACAAAATTTAGCATAGATTTTAGTGTTGTAGTTTTTCCAGCACCGTTTCTTCCAATGAACCCCATAATGTAGCCTAGTTCAAAACTAAAACTAACATTATCCAATGTAAAAGTAGGATATTTTTTACACAAATTATTAATTTCTAAAACTTTCATTACGTCCTCTGTGTATATTGTGTATATTAGATATATACAATATACACACTATATTCTCAATTGTCAATAAAAATGTTATAATTAAATTATGTTTGAAATTAAAGTTACAGAAATTTTTGATACAAAAAATACAAATTGTGGCAGTTTTTTACAAACTCCTTTTTGGTGCCAATTTAAGGCAGCCCATGGTTGGAAATATAAAAGATTTTCTTTGCAAATAAAATATCCAAATCTTCAATTGGAAGAGTCAGATTGTGAACATAATCCTTCTTCAAATGAAATTAAAGAAAAAACTGTTGAAATGGCTGTTTTAAGTAGAAGTTTTGCAAAAGGATTTTTTTCTATTGCATACATTCCGCTTTTTTCCACAACTTCCTTATGAATGTACCCCAATTGAAATTATAGAAAAAGCTTTTGAAGAAAATTGTGATGAAGTAGGTGTAATCAAACAAGAAATTATTACACCCGTAACACAAGCAATTGAATTTGCTCATTATTTACAAGATATTGGTTTTGCTTTAAAACCATTTTTACCAAAAAATACAATTGCAATTCGTTTTGATCCAGATGTTTCTTTTTTTGATATTGACGAAAGAGATTTTTTTAATTATGGAATAAAAACTGTTTCTTATGCAGATAAACTTAAATTAAAAAAGAATTTTGTTGATATTCAGCCACCAGATACTTCTATTATTGATTTGACTTTGAGCGAAGATGAAATTCTTTCTAATATGCATTCAAAATGGCGATACAATATTCGTTTGAGCGAAAAAAAAGGTGTTGTAATTCATAAATACACTAGAAATGATATGAACTTGTCTAAAAAAATAGACAAATTTTATGAATTAACAAAAGAAACTAATGCCCGGGATGGAAATTCTTGCCACGCAAAATCATATTATTTAGATTTAATTCAAAGAAGTGCACAAAATCTTGAATCAAATAATGCAGAAGACAAAG